>NZ_FYDU01000012.1:0-224715 GCF_900187575.1 Pseudomonas sp. Irchel 3A5
AAAACCCTTTTACCAACGCTTGGTCGCCAATGGTAAACCCAAGAAAGTGGCCCTCGTGGCCGCTGCTCGTAAACTGGTTACCATGCTCAACGCAAGGATGCGCGAAGCCTTGCAGGCTGGCGCGCATCTGGCTTGAGAACACAGTTGCTACAGAAGATCGGTAAGTTCACACAACCAGGTCGGCTGTCAGGCCGCCGCGCTTTTGATCTTGGGCGCCCCGTTAAACCACGCTGGCCGAACGCAGATTCTGAACCGTGGGTAACCCGGCAGGACGCCGGGTTAGCCGCATTGGGCCATGGATGGCCCGTTGCGGCGGCCCACGGTTCAGGATCTGCGGGCGGGCATCCCGAGCCTAGGCGAGGGACCGAGTGGTGGGGCGAGAGCGTTTTGCTTACTTTTGTCTGGGCCGGCTTCCGGATTTCAAAAGTGAGGCGCTGTAAAAGCGCAACCAATATCAGCCATGCCCGCGGTAACGGATATGTACACAAGAACCACTACCAAGAACCACCTGGCAATGAACGTTGTCACTGGCCGCCATCGCCATGCTCCGTATAATGCCGCCATCGCCAGATGAGATGGCTCTAAATGGATGTCTTTATGACCACACAGCAACCTGTTGCGGTTCTAGGTGGCGGCAGCTTCGGCACCGCAGTGGCCAACTTGCTGGCGGAGAATGGTCGTCCGGTCCGTCAATGGATGCGCGACCCGGAACAGGCCGAGGCCATTCGGGTCAATCGCGAGAACCCTCGCTACCTCAAGGGCATCAAAATTCTGCCCCTGGTTGAACCCGTCACGGACCTGGCGGCCACGCTGGATGAATGCGAGCTGGTTTTCGTCGCCCTGCCTTCGAGTGCACTGCGCAGCGTATTGGCGCCGCATGTAGAGCGCCTGACCGGCAAAATGCTGGTCAGCCTGACCAAAGGCATCGAAGCACAGAGCTTCAAATTGATGAGCCAGATCATCGAGGATATCGCGCCTAAGGCCCGCATTGGCGTGTTATCCGGCCCCAACCTTGCGCGGGAAATTGCCGAGCACGCGTTGACTGCAACGGTAGTCGCCAGCGAAGACGAAGACCTCTGTCAGCAGGTTCAGGAAGTGCTGCACGGCAGGACGTTCAGGGTCTACGCCAGTGCTGACCGCTTTGGTGTGGAGTTGGGTGGGGCGCTGAAAAATGTCTACGCGATTATCGCCGGTATGGCCGTGGCGCTGGACATGGGCGAAAACACCAAGAGCATGCTGATCACCCGCGCACTGGCGGAAATGACCCGTTTTGCGGTCAGCCAGGGTGCCAATCCGATGACCTTTCTTGGGCTGGCGGGTGTCGGTGACCTGATCGTGACCTGCTCTTCGCCGAAGAGTCGCAACTATCAGGTGGGTTTTGCCCTGGGGCAGGGCTTGAGTCTTGAGGAAGCAGTCAACCGGCTCGGTGAAGTCGCCGAGGGCGTCAATACCCTCAAGGTGCTCAAGGTCAAGGCGCATGAGCTGCAGGTGTACATGCCGCTGGTCGCAGGCCTGCATGCAATTCTTTTCGAGGGACGTACGCTGAATCAGGTCATTGAGCAGTTGATGCGTGCCGAGCCGAAAACGGATGTGGACTTTATCTCCATTACCGGTTTCAACTGAAACACTCATACCGGGAGAAGATCTTGAACGAGTCGAAAATCAAGCAAGACGAGTCCATTTTGCTGCGCATCCTCTGGATGGTGCTGTTCGTGGTGATCTGGCAACTGGCTGAACTGCTGCTGGCAGGCGTGGTACTGGTGCAATTGGGCTATCGCCTGATCTACGGTGCGCCGAGTGGCAGCCTGATGAATTTTGGTGACAGCCTGAGCCAGTTTCTTGCGCAGATCGGCCGCTTCGGCACTTTCCACAGTGATCAGAAACCCTGGCCGTTTGCCGACTGGCCGACACCTCGTGCGCCGGAAGGTGAAACGCCACACAGTGTTCCACCTGCGGCGCATCCGGTGCGTGATGAGGAACCCAAACTGTGAAGCTATGGGTGCTGCGCCATGGTGAAGCTCAGGCGCATGCGCGCAGTGACGCGCAACGCGAGCTGACAGGTCATGGTCGAGAGGAAGTGCTGCAAAGCGCAGCGCACCTGTTGAATAAGCCTCTGACGCGAATCCTCGCCAGCCCTTACGTGCGGGCGCAGCAGACGGCCGAGCTGGTGCGTCAGGCATTGGGCTTCAGTGAACCCGTGGTCACCGTGCCCTGGCTGACTCCGGAAAGTGACCCGGGCAAGGTGCTTGGTCAACTGGACACCTATGCCGCTGAGGATGTGCTTCTGGTCAGCCATCAACCTTTGGTGGGCTCATTGATCGGGCTTGCGGTGCATGGCAGTGTTCAGCAAGCGCAACCCATGAGCACAGCTAGTCTGGCGGAGTTGAAAGGGGAGTTTGCACTGGCCGGGACGATGGAGTTGTTGAGCGTTCGGCACGTTTGATTGTTGCTATCCTGACAGTTGCTATTTTGACAAGAAATCGCTCTGTGCCCTGACACAGCGGACCTGCAAGAGCCGTCCCGGTGTCCCTGACACCGCGCTGTCTCTCTGCAAACTCAGGGCTATGCAGGAGTGAGCTTGCTCGCGATAGCGTCAGTTAATGCGATAAATTCGTTAACCATGAAATCGAATCGCGAGCGAGCTCACTCCTACAGGGTCCGTGTTTGCTTCGCGACAGCGCTGTGTGAGGGCAGAGAGCAATCTCCTACACAAAACATTCCATATCAGCTGATTGCAATCTGTTTGATAACGGCAAGGCAGATGAACTCCCGCGCTCAGTATTCGGGCGCTTCATGACAAGGATTGACTATGAGCCTATGGCGCGAAACTCCGGACCTTGAGCAACTCAATGCCAACAGTAAAAACACCATTCTTGAACTGCTCGATATCCGTTTCGAGTCCTTCACCGAAGATTCCCTGACTGCCAGCATGGTGGTCGATCATCGGACTCATCAGCCTTACGGCCTGCTGCACGGCGGTGCATCGGTGGTACTTGCCGAGTCACTGGGTTCGTCAGCCAGTTACCTGTGCATCGATACCAGCAAGTATTTCTGCGTCGGCATCGAGGTCAACGCCAATCATCTGCGAGGCGTGCGCAGTGGTCGGGTTACGGCCGTGGCGCACCCGGTGCACATCGGTCGCACGACCCATGTCTGGGATATCCGTTTGACCAGCGAAGAAGGCAAGGCCAGTTGCATCTCCCGGCTGACCGTTGCGGTTGTGCCGCTAGGGCAGGAACCTCCAGCACGCTAGATGCCTGTTGTGCCGGGCATTGGCCGGATCGTCATGTGCGATGGCCGTTACGATCATTGCCGACTCAGCAACTCATTGCGCACAATCACCACTGATCGGCTCAATGAGTGCTTCGGCATGTCGCAACAGGTGTTCTTCGCTCACGCCAACGGTTTTCCGTCAGGCACTTACGGCAAACTGTTTTCCGCGCTGGCGCCGGACTATGTCGTGAGCCATCTGGAGCAGCATGCTCACGACCCGCGCTTTCCAGTGGATGATAACTGGCTGAATCTGGTGGATGAGCTGATTCACCATTTGCGCGAGCAGCCCGAACCCGTATGGGGCGTGGGTCATTCTCTGGGCGGCGTATTGCACTTGCATGCGGCGATGCGCTGTCCGGAACTGTATCGCGGCGTCGTCATGCTTGATTCCCCGGTGCTGACTCTGGCTGATCAATGGATGATCCGTGCCGCCAAACGATTTGGTTTCATTGACCGCATTACCCCCGCCGGACGCACGCTGGGACGTCGCGAGGCGTTTGCCGATCTTGAGGCGGCGCGTCGTTACTTCGCTGGTAAAACCCTGTTCCGCCGCTTCGACCCCGAGTGTTTCGACGCCTATCTGCAGTATGGTTTGCAGAGCGACGGTGAACAGCTACGGCTACGTTTCGACCCTGCCACGGAAATCAGTATTTACCGCAGTGTGCCGCACACCAGCCCTGGGCTCTCCCGCCAGCTCAAACTCCCGTTGGCGATGGTGCGTGGGGAGCACAGCCGTGTCGTGATGCGCCACCATGCTCGTTCAGTCAGGCGCATGCCGCTGGGGGAATACCTGTCCATGCCGGGCGGGCACATGTTTCCACTCGAGCAACCGGAAGCGACAGCGCAGTTGCTCAAATCGCTGTTCAGCCGCTGGACCGCAGGCGCTGGCGTATGAGTCATTCTGTGGAAGAGGTTCGCCTTAGCCTGCCGCATATCGAATTGGCAGCCCACTTGTATGGTCCCGAGGACGGCCAGCCGGTGATCGCGCTGCATGGCTGGCTGGACAATGCCAACAGCTTTGCGCGTCTGGCGCCGCGACTCGAAGGCTTGCGCATCGTCGCCCTGGATCTGGCCGGGCATGGTCATTCCAGTCACCGGCCGCCGGGTGCGGGTTATGCACTGGCGGACTACGTTCACGATGTGCTGCAAGTCGCCGAGCAATTTGGCTGGCAGCAGTTTTCGTTACTTGGCCATTCGCTCGGCGCAATCATTTCGGTGTTTCTCGCCGGGGCGCTGCCCGAACGGGTTTCGCGACTCGCTTTGATCGATGGTCTGATTCCACCCATGGGCGAGGCCGATAACGCGCCTGAGCAACTGGGCAAGTCATTGCAGGCGCAACTGCGTCTGGTGAACAAGCGCAAGCCGGTTTACCCCGATCAGGAACAGGCAATCTGCGCACGAATGAAAGGAGCGGTCGCCGTTACCCGTGACGCGGCTGAATTACTGGCCCAGCGTGGCCTGATGCCGGTGCCCGGTGGCTACACCTGGCGCAGTGACGGGCGGCTGACGTTGCCTTCGGCGATCCGGATTACTCGCCAACAAGCCATGGCGTTCGTCGAGGCAATCCGCTGTCCGACACATTTGGTAGTAGCTTCTCAAGGGTTGCTGGCGCAGAACGAATCGCTGCTTTCAGGTCTGCCTTTTGAGGTTACAGGCCTGTCAGGAGGCCACCATCTGCATTTGAATGACGAAGCCGGGGCAGGCGCTGTTGCAGACTGTTTCAATCGCTTCTTCGCTGCGCCTTGACTTGCGCAGGGCAACTGTCGAGGCTGGGGGTGTTGAAACAGGAATCAATCATGATGGATCTATGTATCGCTGTACCCTTTGAACTGCCCGTTAACGCTTTTTCCCCGAACGTGCCGCGATGAGCGGGTCTATTGGTTTTACCCGCGCACTCGGAGTGGCATTGTGTGTCTCTGCACTCAGCACGTCGCTATGGGCTGCGGACGTTCCCGGCAGCAGTGATCTGCAGATCGTACCAAGGCTGACTGACGCTGAAATTGTCGATTATCGTCCGGCTTCCGAGCTTGAGCGCATCTATCCCATGGGCTCGATCCGCAAGATCAGCGGCCAGTTGCGCTTTGACGGTCAGGTCAGCGCGAGGGGCAATGTGACTGGCGTGACCTATCAATTACCCGCCGAGCGCACTTCTTATGAGGCCTTTACTGCCGCACGTGAAGCCTTGCAGGCGCAAAATGCCGAGTTGTTGTTCTGGTGTCAGGCCCGGGACTGCGGTGAAAGCAGCCTGTGGGCCAACGAGGTATTCGGCAACTCCAAATTGTATGGCGCTGACGAGCAACAGGCTTATCTGTTGTTGCGTCTGGCGGAGCCCAAAGCCGACACACTGGTCGCTCTCTACAGCATTACCCGGGGTAATCGCCGAGCCTATTTGCATGTGGAGCAGTTCGACTCCGCTGCGCCACTGGGCGACCTGATGCCCACGTCCGGAACGCTGCTTCGGCAACTGAAAAGCACCGGCAAACTGACTCTCCCGAAACTGGTGGGTGCTCCTCAGGACGCGTGGCTGACGCTACTGT
This sequence comes from Pseudomonas sp. Irchel 3A5, assembly GCF_900187575.1. NCBI lineage: Bacteria > Pseudomonadati > Pseudomonadota > Gammaproteobacteria > Pseudomonadales > Pseudomonadaceae > Pseudomonas > Pseudomonas sp. Irchel 3A5. Next base: position 5,811 of record NZ_FYDU01000012.1, read on the forward strand.
CCCGCGGCCTCAATCTCGACAGCAGCCTGCGTGCCACAGTATCCGGCCCGCAAGCCGAAGCCTGGCGTCAGGCGCTGATCAGCAAAGGCGTACGAGCGGCACGTCTGGAAGCGGGGAGTGGTGATACACCTGGCCTGCTTATCGAACTGATTCGCTGACTGCAGTTCATACGCGGGTCCACGGCGAACACTAACGTCGTCACTGTTCGCCGTTATGCTTCACTTCTGATGTCCTGATCCTTCTTTTGGAAACTGCTCATGTTCAATAACGATCGCCTGTTGGTGCAGATCCTGCTCCTGGCGCTGCTCGGTGCCTGTGTCTGGGTGATGGCGCCATTCTGGTCGGCACTGTTCTGGGGGGCGGTGCTGGCATTTGCCAGCTGGCCGTTGATGCGGCTGCTGACACGCTGGCTCAATGGCCGCGAGTCCCTTGCGGCATTGATCCTGAGTCTGGGCTGGATGGTTCTGGTGGCCGCGCCGCTGGTCTGGCTTGGCTTCAACCTGGCTGATCACGTACGTGACGCGACCGCGCTGATCAAGGATATTCAGGTCGACGGTTTGCCTGATCCTCCCGGCTGGCTGGGCAGCGTTCCATTGGTTGGCGAGCGGCTGGTCGCCTTCTGGAACAGCATCGACGAGCAAGGCGCGGCGATGATGACGACCCTCAAGCCGTACCTGGGTCAGGTAGGTAACTGGCTGTTGGCGCGCAGCGCGCAGATCGGCGGCGGGATTCTCGAACTGACCTTGAGTCTGGTGTTTGTATTCTTCTTCTATCGCGACGGTCCGCGACTGGCGGCTTTCGTGCTGCGGTTGCTGGAACGCTTGATCGGTGACCGGGCGCAATATTACCTGGATCTGGTAGCCGGCACCGTCCAGCGAGTTGTCAACGGCGTGATCGGCACCGCTGCTGCGCAAGCGGTGCTGGCCTTGATCGGTTTCCTGATTGCCGGGGTGCCGGGCGCTTTGGTGCTGGGCATCATGACGTTCATGTTCAGCTTGATCCCGATGGGCCCACCGCTGGTGTGGATTCCTGCGACTGCGTGGCTGGCGTGGAATGGCAACTATGGCATGGCCGTCTTTCTGGCCATCTGGGGCACGTTCATCATCAGTGGCGTCGACAACGTCCTCAAGCCTTACCTGATCAGTCGTGGCGGTAACCTGCCGCTGGTGATCGTGTTGCTGGGCGTGTTCGGTGGTCTGCTGGCTTTCGGCTTTATTGGCCTGTTCATTGGCCCGACGCTGCTGGCTGTGGGTTACAGTCTGGTCACCGACTGGGCACGCAGTGAGCGCCCAGTCAGGACTTGATGTGAAGAAGCGTCACACAGTCTGCGGGAGGGCGGAGTCCTTCGCTTCTCCCGGACGCTCCGTGGCGCTTAGCGTTTCCGGCATTGCCAGCAGCAACAGCAGTGCTGCCGTGGCAATGGCCGCAAGGGTCAGAAACGCTGCGTTATAGCCCGCGTTCTGGACGATGATCCCGGCCAGTCCATTGCTCAGTGCCGCGCCCAGACCGAATATCGTGGATATGATCCCGAGGCTCACGCTGAAACGTCCAGTTCCCTGAGTCAGGTCCTTGACCACCAATGGAAACAGCGCCCCGAATAGCCCGGCACCGATGCCGTCTAGCAATTGCACGGCGACCAGCCAGAAAGGGTTATCGGACAGCACATAGAGCACGCCGCGAATCGGCAGAATCAGAAACCCAGCCAACAGCAAGGGTTTGCGCCCCCAGACGTCAGCCTTCGCACCTACCAGCAGCGCGACAGGCACCATGACCCATTGGGCTGCGACAATGCAGGCCGAGGTCAACGGCGTTGCCAATTGCAAATTCACCTGTGCCAGCTTCTGGCTCACCAACGGCAGCATCGCCGCGTTTGCCAGGTGGAAAAGGGCGCAGCAGGCGGCAAATAACAGCAGGGTTTTGTTACCCGCCAATGCTTTGAAGCCGGAAGGCTGAGCGCCGCTCTTTGGATCTCCATGACCCAGCTCACGGGCGACATCATGATCAATCGCCTTGGCCGATACGCAACTGACCGCGATGACGCTGGCAACAGCCATCGCCGCCATCAGATAAAACACTGCGATAGGGCCAAACAGGTACGCAAAGCCGCCAGCCAGCATCGCTGCACAGGCGTTACCGGCATGGTTGAAGGTTTCGTTACGTCCTGTCCGCCGGGTGAATGCCTTGGGACCGGTGATACCCAGGGAAATGGCGGCAATGGCCGGGACAAATACCGACGCGGCGATCCCGCTGACTGCTTGGGTTATGGCGATCAGGCTGACTGAGGAAGTGAAGGGCAGCACCAGGCAACTGGCCGTCACCAACAGGGCTGCGATCGCGACCACGGCGCGTTTGTAATGAGTGCTGTCGATCAGTGCGCCTGCCGGTCCCTGGGTCACCAGACCAGCAATCGCCGCCACGGTCATGACAATGCCAATGCTCGCCGGATCCCAGTGGTGGACTGCCAGCAGATAAATAGCCAGATATGGCCCTAACCCGTCGCGGACATCGGCGAGAAAGAAATTCAGGGCATCCAGTGAGCGGTTGTTGCGGCGTTGGGTATGGGCGTCCACGGGATGTCTCGATTGGTCGATGATTGAGCTTTGAGCGGTGGTTATGAAAAAGGTTTGCTGCGCTCAGAATTTTCATAAGAGCGCAATATTTCGATGTGTGATCGGCTTTAGCCGGGAAAGCGGTGTTGCTGACGAGCTGATTTTGTGACCGTTCCGGCCTCTTCCCGGCTAAAGCCGGTCCCACGACGCATTGCGCTCACCCGTGGGGTAAGCCTCGCTCCAACACGAATGGCATTCCAGCCGGACAGCCTTGAATTCTTTGGAATTCCCGACAAAGTTCCACTGTCATACCGACGTTGGGCAATGATCTGCCGTGGCTGAACAGCAAGCTTCAGCGACGTGCCAGGTGCTCGTTGGCATGGAACGGAGGAACCATGAGTCAGGCAGTCCTTGAGAGAGAAACCGATCGTCGACAACTGCAGAGCATTATTGGGGGCCTGTCAGACGGTGTGCTGTTGATCGAGCTGGATCAGAGCATTCTGTGGGCCAATGAGTCCGCGTTGGAGATGCACGGCGTCAAACACGTCAAGGAACTGGGTCGTAACGTCCGGGAATATGCATCACGGTTCCATCTGCGATACCGCAACAACCATCCACTGGCGCTGGACAATTACCCCATCAGCCGGATCGCCCAAGGGGAATCCTTCAGCGATGTCGTGGTGGAAGTCAGGCCGACGGGCAACGATGAAAAATGCTGGGTGCATCGAGTGCGCAGCATGGTGCTGGAAGGTCGCTCCGGTGAGCCCGAACTGATGGCGCTCATCATCACCGATGCTACCGAACTGGCCAGCGCCGAGCAGCGTTTCGAACGTACATTCGCGGCTAACCCGGCACCGGCGGTTATCTGCAGGCTCAGCGATTTGCGCTACATCAAAGTCAATCAGGGTTTTCTGGAGATGACCGGCTACACCCGCGAGCAAGTCATCGGGCGCTCAGTCTATGAACTTGACGTTCTCGAGAATGCAGAGCGTAAAGACCTCGCCATCGAGCGGCTCAACGACGGCGGAACCATTCCGCAAATGCAGGCCGAGCTGAGGCTGCCCGACGGCGGCAGCAAACTGGTGATCGTCGCCGGACAGCCGCTGGACATCAGCGAGGACGACTGCATGCTGTTTTCTTTCATGGATATGGAGCCCCGCCGCAAGGTCGAGACTGCATTGCGCCAGAGCGAAGAGCGTTTCGCCAAAGCCTTTCGCCTGACCCCGGTGCCGACGCTGGTGTGTAACGCCGAATCGCAGTTTTTGGTTGAGGTGAACGATGCCTTCATTAACACCACCGGTTTCACCGCGCAGGAACTGACCGGGCGATCTGTCGAGGAGCTTGGCTTCATTGACGACCCGAAAAGCTGCGAACAGATATTCGAGGTATTGAAGAAGACCGGCAGCATTGAAGGTATGGAGCTCAAGGTGCGCAAGCGTGGTGATGAGGTCATCGACTGCGTACTGTCTGCCGATACTGTCGTGATTCAGGGTATCTCCTGTTATCTGCTGGTGCTGATGGACATCTCGGAGCGCAAGCGATCCGACCTGGAATTGATCGCGGCCATCGAAGAGGTCATGCAGGACGCTTCCTGGTTTGCCCGCTCGTTGATTGAAAAGCTGGCCAACGTGAAGAAAGGCAAAGCCCCGCAGTTACCAGGCAGTTCATTGACAGACCTGACGGCTCGGGAAAAGGACGTATTGGGCTTGATCTGCGAAGGCCTGGCCGACAAGGAAATCGCGGCACGTCTTAAGCTCGCGCCCAACACCGTGCGCAATCACGTAGCGACCATGTATTCCAAACTTGGTGTACACAGCCGCGCTGAAGCTATTGTCTGGGCAAGGGAGAGGGCACTCTTCACCAGTGATGGCCGCAAGCCACTGCACTAGATTGATGGTGCGAATGCACTAGTGCTACCAGTGCAAATTCGTCTGTTTATCTTGGCGCTGTTTTCTTTACCCTGACGGTCCATTTCTGGACCTTGTCAGGGGCAGCAGTTGCAGACTTTTAAGAGCTCGCAAGTACAAGGTGGCCGGCAATGAGCTGGCTGTCGCAGGTCCGTCAGGAAATCGAAGGCAGCTTTGAGCCCTTGGCATGCGAATGCGTCATCAGTGCAGACGCATCCCTCAGCGTACGCATTTATGATCGAGAATCAGGACGCGTTGACCTGATGGTCATCGGCATTGCGCTGGATCAGGTTAAAACCCAGCACGACGTGTTGGCGCTTATCAGCGAATTACGCGATGAGCTGGGCAGTGTCGGAATGAACCCACTTGATGTTGCTCCCTCTTCACAGGCTTGAGTTCCAGGGAATCGGTTCGCGATTGGGTTGCTGGTCAGTGGTACCCAAGCCGACCATCTCGTCATAGACCGCGGGCTGGACGAGGAACAGCGGTACTTCAGGCACGCCCTTCAGGTTTTTGCGTGCCTCTTCCAGTGACGCGATATGCAGCGTGCTGCCCTTGGCATCGATGATAGGGTGGGATTTGCCATCCTTCATCGCATGCATGACGTAGGACCCTCCCTCCATCGTGACCAGATGGACCGCTTCAATTTCGCCTTTCTTCACCTGATCAGCCAATTTACCCAGTTCCATGATATTACCTCTTGAACATTGGCGGACGATTGCCTGCCTGCTCAGGTTTGAGACAGATGCGCGGGTCAAGTTCGGACCTCGCCGATTAGTGGTCGTCAGTTGACAGCAATGCAGGGTTTGGAAAATTAAAAAGCTGACTGTTTGATCAGTTAAAGTTTTTATTACTTTTATTTTTTAGCGGCTTACGCACACACCCCAGCACAGATTTTTCTCGTCCCAATACATTGTTTCTTTCAGCCAGCTTTCAACGTGCCGAATAATTTAATACGGGTGAGGTGTTCCAACTAATGCGAGTAAACAGTGTGCTACTGCAATTTTTAAGATGGCCTCAAGCTTAATTTTTAATGGCCGATAGTTTCACATCGAATGCTAATAAATCTGAAACGGAAGCCTGTTAATGAGAAACCTCAAGGTATCGGTGCGCGCGACACTCAGCTTCATGTTTATCGCTTTTCTGTTGGTGGCCCTGGGGGGGATCTCCGTATGGAAAATGGGCGATATTCGCGAGATGGCTGCGGATCTGGAGAATGACGCACTGGCCAGTATCGTGGTTGCCGACCGGATCAACGCCGCCATGCTGCGCTTGCGTCTTGAGAACCGTCGACTGGTTTCCCAGACCGATCCCGAGGCTATCGCCGCAACCGTCAAAACCATCAACAACCTGCGTGACGAGCTAAGGAAGCAGATTCAGACTTACGCCCCTTTTGTTGCCAGCGACAGGGAAGGCCAGTTATTCAAAGCCGTTTCTGAAAACTCTGAAAAAATGCTGACCGCGTTCGATGGCGTTTCAGCCCTTGCAAGTCGAGGTGCAGCTGCCGAGGCATTGGCTTATATAGCCAGTAACGTAACCCCCGTGACGCGACCTCTGGAAGAAGCAGTGGCCGGGCTTGTCCAGATGAATATTGAAGAGGCGGGCGAAGCAGGTAAAGCGTCCGAGGCGTCTTATCAAAGTGGCTTGATGTTTGTCATTTTCATAATTGTCGCCGCCGCATTGGCAACTATCGCGCTAGCGGTCTTGTTTACTAAAAGTATTGTTGTGCCTTTGCGCGACATGTTGCGGGTCAATGACATGATCGCCAAAGGTGATCTGCGCACCGTTATTACAATCAATGGCAAGGACGAGTTCGCCGACCTTCTGCGCTCCACCCAGCAGATGCAGAACAACCTGCGCGACACCATCAAGCTGATTGGTGATTCAGCCACTCAACTGGCCTCGGCATCTGAGGAGATGAATGCTGTCACTGAAGAGTCCAGCAAAGGGTTGATGCGTCAGAACACCGAAATCGATCAGGCGGCGACGGCGGTCAATGAAATGACTGCGGCTGTTGATGAAGTCGCCCGTAATGCGGCTTCGGCGTCTGACGCTGCCAAGGCTTCTGATCAGGCAACCCGCACAGGCGCTTCGCGGGTTACCAGCACCGTCACTGCCATCGAGAGACTCAGTCAGACCGTGCAGAACACCAGCGGTGACGTGCAGCGTCTGGCGGTACAGTCCAAGGACATCAGCAAGGTGCTGGACGTGATCCGCACCATTGCCGAGCAGACAAACCTGCTGGCCTTGAACGCAGCCATCGAAGCGGCGCGGGCAGGGGAGCAGGGTCGAGGCTTTGCTGTCGTCGCCGACGAGGTGAGGGCGCTGGCGCATCGTACTCAGACGTCCACGCAGGAAATCGAGCAAATGATCGGTGACATTCTCAAAGGCACCGAGCAGGCCACCAAAGCCATGAGTGAGAGCTGTGAGCAGGCGCAAGGTACATTGGGTGTGGCTCATGAAGCGGGCGCGGCGCTGACATTGATTGCCAAAGCCATCAATGAAATCAACGAAATGAATCAGATGATCGCCACCGCTTCGGAGCAGCAGGCCCAAGTGGCTCGTTCGGTAGACGGCAACCTGATGAGTATTCGTGACCTGTCCATCCAGAGCGCGACGGGCGCTCATCAGACCGCAGCGGCGAGTTCCGAGCTGTCGCGTCTGGCGGCTGACATGAACAGGCTGGTGGGACGGTTCGCCCTGTAATTTTTCAGGCTGGGAAAGCTGTAGCGACGCAACAGTCGCTACAGCGCGTTCGGTCGGTGTTCATGATCCCTGTTTCTCATACGCTGCACGCAAGCGCTCACGGATATTACTCAAGTGGCGACGCATTGCGGCCTTGGCACCGTCTGAGTCCCGGTTGGCAATGGTGGCATAAATGTCGTGATGTTCCTGACGCAGCCTGGCGCTGTAATCCTTGATGGCCGTGTTGGCCAGCGCTGCCGAGTTGAGGCGGTTACGCGGAATGAGCGTCAGGCCCAGATGTTCGGTGATATCAGCGAAGTAGCGATTGTCGGTGGCCAGGGCAATTTGCTGATGAAAATCAAAATCAGCGGCTGCCGCTTCGGCCCGGCTCACAGTCGGGTCCTCAATGATGCTTAGCGCCTGTCGCATACGCGCCAGTTGTTCCTCGGTTCTGCGCAGGGCGGCGAAGCCCGCAGAGTCGACTTCGATCCCGATACGTAACTCGATGACTGCCATGACGTCGCTGAGCGTGCGGTCTGCCTGAGGATCGATTTGATCGACTCGCTGCCGAACCACAAACGTTCCGATGCCGTGTCGGGTTTCCACCAGTCCGTGGGATTGCAGGTGCGAAATAGCCTCGCGCACTACCGTACGACTGACGCCGTGCTCCTGGGTAATGTGTTTTTCCGGCGGGAGCTTGTCACCGACCTTGAGCTGACCGTCTTCAATCATGCTGGTCAGGATGTTGACCAGCGCCAGTGTCAGATTACGCGGACGTCTTATGGACGGATCGCTCTCTGCCGGTTCGAAAATCGGGGTGGGATTCATGGTGTTCCACCTGAGGAAATACGTGCCTTGCAGGGTGCCGAAGGATCTTTCCGGGCGCTGCGCAGCTCTCTATATAAAACTCTTCAGATAAACAAATGGCGCGGCTTTTGGGCCGCGCCATTTCTTCTCACAGAGACCTGACAGATGTCAGTCTCAAGCGATTGGCTGATCGCTCCACTCGCTGTTCACCAGGCGCTTGAGGCCCAGCGGGTTGGCGTTTTGCAGCGCTTCTGGCAGCAGGCTGTCAGGGTAGTTCTGATAGCAGACCGGACGCAGGAAGCGATCGATGGCCAGCGTGCCCACAGAGGTGCCGCGAGCATCGGAAGTCGCCGGGTATGGGCCGCCGTGGACCATGGCTTCGCAGACTTCGACGCCGGTCGGGTAACCGTTGACCAGGATGCGGCCGACTTTCTCTTCCAGCACCGGCACCAGCCATTGGTACTTCTGCAGATCGCTCTGTTCGCCGATCAGGGTGGCAGTCAGTTGACCGCGAAGGGCTTGCAGCGCGCTTTTCAATTGCGCGTCGTCAGCGACTTCGATCACCAGAGTCGTTGGACCGAACACTTCTTCCTGCAGCAGTGGATCGCCGTTGAGCAGCAGGCTGACGTCAGCTTTGAACAACTGCGCCTGAGCCTGTTTGCCTTCCTGCGGTTTACCTGCCAGATGGGTCACACCCGGATGCGACAGCAGATGCTCTACGCCTTTGCTGTAGCTGCGCAAGCCGCCAGCGTTCAGCATGGTTTGTGGAGCCTGGCCGCCCATGTGTTCCTGAAGCTGCTCCAGGAAACGGGTGAAGGTCGGCGAGCTGATGCCGATCACTACGCCAGGGTTGGTGCAGAACTGACCTGCGCCCATCACCACGGAAGCCGCCAGATCCTTCGCCACGGTATCGCCACGCGCTGTCAGCGCTTCAGGCAGCAAGACTACCGGGTTGATGCTCGACATTTCGGCGAATACCGGGATTGGCTCAGGACGTTCGGCAGCCATTTTGCACAGTGCGTCGCCACCGCTCAGGGAGCCGGTAAAGCCAACGGCCTTGATAGCCGGATGCTTGACCAGACCTTCGCCAACACCGCTGCCGAAGATCATGTTGAACACGCCTATCGGCATGTTGGTTTTTTCTGCTGCACGAATGATCGCCGAGCCCACCAGATCGGCAGTCGCCATGTGGCCGCTGTGCGCTTTGAACACAACCGGGCAACCTGCCGCCAGTGCTGCAGCGGTATCGCCGCCAGCAGTAGAGAAAGCCAGCGGGAAGTTGCTGGCACCAAACACGGCAACCGGGCCTACGCCGATACGGTATTGGCGCAAGTCAACGCGTGGCAATGGCTTGCGATCCGGCAGTGCCAGATCGATACGCGCGCCCAGGAAATCACCGCGACGCAGAACTTTGGCGAACAATCGCATCTGGCCGCTGGTACGTCCGCGCTCGCCCTGAATACGGGCGGTTGGTAGAGCGGTTTCCTGACAAACGATAGCGACGAAATCATCACCGAGCTGGTCCAGCTCGTCGGCGATAGCATCAAGGAATTCTGCACGGCGAGCCGGGCTCAACTGGCGGTATTCAAGAAAGGCGCCTTTGGCTGCCAGTGCTGCTGCGTCAATTTCCGCGTCAGTAGCCTGGTAAAAGCTGTAGGGCAGGGCTTCGCCAGTAGTGGCGTCGAGACTTTTGTGTTGCGGCTCGCCAAGTGCGCTACGTGCGCCTGCGATGAAGTTGTGGCCGAGAACATTAGGCATCTTTGTCTCCTGTTTTTATTTGCGGGTTTAATCAGGCTGATGCCTGTCTTAGAGATCTGCCAACCGTTCGATGACGGTAATGTGAGCTTACCAGCAACTGCACGGCTCAACATGTTGACAGTCATCGTACAACTATGGGTATGACTGCGCAACCATGGAGATTCCATGCTGGCCTGCAATTTTACCCGCTGGCCATTAACCCCGTAGGACCAGCTTTAGCCGGAAAAAGTGGTGTTTCCGCCGAAAAAATTTAGCGAACGTTCCGACGCCCTCCCGGCTAAAGCCGGTCCTACGGGATTGCATAGATCCTGTGGGAAATTCTATGTTCGCCCACGTCATCAGTGATTCCTGTGGGAGCGAGGCTTGCCCGCGATAGGGACACCACGATTCAGCAGGTTCAACGCGTTATCGTTCATCGCGGGCAAGCCCGACTCCCACATGAGATTGCGCTCTTCCGTAGGACCGGCTTCAGCCGGGAGGGCGTCGGGACATCCTCTAAATATTCTTCGCCTGAAATACGGTCCTCCCGGCTAAAGCCGGTCCTACGAGATCAAGCTTGCAGGCGAACACAGAATTTCCCACAGTACCGAATTTCAAGTCGATACTTTCGGTTCCCCGGCAACGATCCCCTTAACCGTTAACCCCCGCAACGCATCAATCACCTCACGCAGCGCGCGATTGACCGGTTTGTCCTGGCGCAGCACCAGGCTCAGACTGCGGCTCAAAGGTGGCGTCAGGCTACGGATTTGCAGGTTACGCTGATGGTGAGCAGTGGCCACCGCAATACGTGGGACGATGCTATAACCCAGCCCGGCAGAGACCATTTCTTTAATGGCTTCGATGCTACCCAATTCCATTACCGGGCTGGGCCTGACACCCGCATGCTGAAACCACTGGTTGATCAGCAAGCGCGTGCTGCTGCCTGCTTCGAATACCACCAGCGGCAAACTGCTCAAGGCGTCGCCATCGATCGACGGCTTCAGGTCGGTCTGGTCAGGTGCAAAGATCGCCACCATTTCGTCCTCCAGCAATGTTGTGGCGTGCAGGCTACGACCGGCCGCTGGCAAGGTGACCAGGGCGAGGTCAATACGGTTTTCTTCCACGGCTTTGAGGATAGTCTCTGTATTGCCGGTGCAAACCCGTACATCCAGTTTCGGGAAAGACGTGCGCAAGGTTTTCAGGATCGGCGGCAACAGATGAATGCAGGCGGTGGCGCCGGTGCCAATTACGACTTGTCCGGCGACGCCTTGAGCATGGCTGGCGAGATCCTGGAGTGCGTCATCAATCACCGAATCAATACGACCGATATGGCTCAGCAAGGTAAGCCCCGCAGCCGTCGGTTTCAGACGTTTGCCGACGCGCTCGATCAGGCGCAGGTTAAGGCGTTGCTCCAGCAGGCGAATATGCAAGCTAACCGCTGGTTGCGTGAGGTTCAGCGTAGTGGCCGCGGCTGAAAAGCTGCCCTGATGAATGACCTCGGAAAAACTGTTCAAGTGATTCAGGTTCAACGCTTGCATGGCAAAGTTTTACTTATGCTGAGGATGATTAATCATAGCTTTATTAAGGTCGGTGGGGTCGGCATGATTGCCGCACTTGCAATCGTTACCGAGAATGAAGATGAATCACGATCTAATCCTGCGCACTGCTCGCGAGGATGACATGCCTGTTGTACAGGCTATCTACGCACACCATGTGCTGACCGGCATTGCCAGCTTCGAACTGCAGCCGCCATCAGTGGAGCTGATGCTGGAACGTCGTGCGGAGGTGCTTTCGCGCAAATTGCCGTATCTGGTCGCCGAACTGGCTGGAGCAGTGGTGGGCTATGGTTACGCCACGCTGTATCGACCGCGGCCCGGCTACCGTTTTACGGCGGAAGACTCGGTGTATATGGCTGAGGGCATGGGTGGCAAGGGGATTGGTCAGGCATTGTTGGCTGCAGTCATCGAGCACTGCGTGCAGGGCGGCTGGCGGCAAATGGTGGCGGTGATCGGCAACAGTGAAAACCATGGTTCTCTGCGACTTCATGAAAAGCTGGGGTTTCGTCGGGTCGGGGTTTTTGAGTCGATAGGCTTCAAGCACGGACGCTGGGTCGACACAGTGTTGATGCAGCGAGCATTGGGTGATGGTAGCGGCAGCCTTCCGAATGATCAGTAAGGCAGGCAGAGTCGATAGACTATTTGCATATTAGTTTAGAATTTAAATGCATTTTCGGAATAAATTAACCGGTGATAAGGTTTTAACCAGTCACTGGAAACCTTGAGAAAAGTTATAAAAAAGGGATTTCGGCTGACGGCCCGATTTATCCACTTCTCAAGGAATACCTGCATGGCAGCTTTTGATCAACTCACCCGGCGTCGTTTGCTCGGTTTGACCGGCGTTGCTTTGGCCAGTCCGTTACTGGCTTCTGTTCCCGGTTTCGCCTGGGCTGCCGACGAGCATGCCGGGCACGACGCTGGCGGCGGTGGTGCGGAGCCAGCAGGCACCGGAGAATTCATCAAGCTTGCCGAAACACGCAAACTCAAACTGGCAGTCAATCTCAACGCGGTCTGCCTGGCACCTGTCGTGATCGCCCACGGTCAGGGCTTTTTCACCAAACACAATCTGGACGTCGAGCTGGTCAACTTCGGTAACTCTACTGAAGTGCTGCTTGAAGCCATTGCTACCGGCAAGGCGGATGCGGGTGTTGGCATGGCGTTGCGCTGGCTCAAAGCGTTGGAACAGGGGTTCGACGTCAAACTCACCGCGGGCACCCACGGTGGTTGCCTGCGATTGCTCAGCGCCGTCGACAGCCCGGTGCAGAAACTCGAAGACCTCAAGGGCAAAGCCATCGGCGTCACCGACATGGCCAGCCCGGATCGTAACTTCTTTTCCATTTTGCTCAAGAAGCACGGCGTTGACCCGGTACGTGACGTCGAGTGGCGGCTGTTCCCGGCGGATTTGCTCGGCACCGCGCTGGAGCGCGGTGAAGTACAGGCAGTCAGTGGCAGTGACCCGTTTATGTACCGCCTGATTCAGGGCGGCAAGGCTCGCGAACTGTCAAACAACCTGGTCGAGGAATACGCCAATCTCAGCTGCTGCGTTGTCGGTGTGACTGGCAAATTGGTGCGCGATGAGAAACGCGTCGCGGCGGCTTTGACTCAGGCCATTCTCGAAGCTCATGACTACTCTGTGAAAAATCCGGAGGTCGTCGCCAAGGGCTTCCAGGCTCACGCCCTGAACACGTCGGTTGAAGAAGTGAAAGCCATTCTTCACGACCACACCCATGGCCACCATGCGGTTGGCGCAGCCTTGACCAAGGAAATCGTCACCTATGTGACCGATTTGCAGACGGTTGAAGTGATTCGCAAGAGCACCGACGCCGTGGCCTTCTCCAAGGAGATTACCGCCGATGTCTTCAATTGAAGCCGCGTCGCAGATAGCCGCGCTTGAGCGAGCACCTGCCCGTTTCTGGCGGCAGGGGGCGGTGGCCGTTGTCGCCTGGATTGGCGTCGCGCTGCTGATCGCTTATTTCCCTAACGCCACCCGCAACTGGCCCATGACTCAGGGGCTGGCCAATCTGTGCCTCGCGGTCGCCGCGTTGATTGGCCTGGTGGGTATTTTGGGTCGCTGGTTTCCCGCTGTGCAGCGCCGGGCCTATCCCGCAGGTGCTTGGCTGATTGCCTTGCCAGTGTTGTTAGGAATCTGGGAGTTGCTGACCGCCAAGCTGGCATTGTTGCCGGTGCCGTTCTTTGCGCCGCCACAGGCGCTGCTGGATGTGTATGTCGAAGACTGGCCTCGTCTGGCCGACAGCTTGCTGAACTCGGCGCTATTACTGGGCACGGGCGTCGCATTGGGTGCAGTGACAGGGTTTATTGCCGGTGTCGCGATTGGCTGGTCAACCAGCATCGGCTACTGGTTGCACCCGGTACTGCGCATTCTGGGCCCAGTGCCTTCCACGGCATTGCTGCCGCTGTGCTTCTTCCTGTTCCCCAGCAGCTGGAGTGCCAGCGTGTTTCTCATTGCACTGGCAACCTGGTTCCCGGTCACGGTGCTGACCTGGTCGGGGGTCGCGAGTGTCGATAAAGCCTATTACGACGTTGCCCGGACGCTGGGCGCCAAACCGGGCTTTCTGATTTTCAACGTGGCAATCCCGGCTGCACTGCCTCACGTATTCGTCGGTCTGTTCATGGGGCTGGGCGCGTCGTTTTCTACGCTGGTCGTTGCCGAAATGATGGGCGTGAAATCAGGCATCGGCTGGTACTTGCAATGGGCTCAAGGCTGGGCTGCCTACGCCAATATGTATGCGGCGTTGCTGATCATGGCGCTGGCCTGTTCCGGCTTGATTTCCGGGCTGTTCCTGATTCGCGATCGCTTGCTGGCCTGGCAACAAGGAGCCATGAAATGGTAGCCACTGCATCTGCTTCAACGGTTTCCAGGCCGGCTGGCCTGGCGCTACGGATTGAAAACCTGAGTCATGGATTTGCGCTGGACGGACAGCGTTTGCCCGTTCTGGAAAATGTATCGCTGGACGTCGCCCCTGGAGAGTTTGTCGCGTTGCTGGGACCGTCGGGTTGCGGCAAGTCCACCTTGTTGCGACTGGTTGCCGGGCTGGAACCCGCTGACAGTGGCGCTTTGCTGGCTGATGGATTGTCGATTGCGGGCCCTGATCCAAGTCGCGTGGTGGTCTTTCAGGACCCGACGTTGTACCCGTGGCGGCGAGTCTGGGACAACGTTGCACTGGGTTTGCAGGCTCAGGGGCTGCTCAAGACTCACGCTGGTAAAGTCGATGCGGCGCTGGCCACGGTAGGCCTCAGCAATTTTGCCCGCGCTTATCCGCGGCAACTATCAGGGGGGATGGCTCAGCGTGTGGCGCTCGCTCGTGCGCTGGTCAACGAACCGCGACTGCTGATTCTCGATGAGCCCCTAGGCAAACTCGATTCGCTGACGCGCATTACCATGCAAAAGGAATTGATCGACCTGTGGCAGCGTCAGGGCTACACCGCGTTGCTAGTGACTCATGACGTGGAAGAAGCCTTGCTGCTGGCCAATCGTGTGATCGTTTTCAGCGACCGCCCGGCCAGCATCAAGGCGCAGCTGACCATCGAACGGCCTTATCCACGCCATCGTGACGATCCGTATCTGGTCGACCTGCGCAAGCAGATTCTGGGGCTGCTCGGGCTAGGGGAGAGCTGGTAGCCGTTTAGAAACGGGCTTGGGCTGAATACTCCGGCCCGTCATTGAAGCAGGCCAGATCAACCAGCAGGGTTTCCCATTCCACGCCATCCGCGAACTGATCCAGATGCGCCTGGCCCGCTTCGGCGTCCGAGGCGGTGATGGTTTTTACCGTCTCCGGCTGGGCCGTGACGCGATCAGGGGTGGGAGTGACTTTGATTGCAAGGCGAGACAGTAGCGATTCTTTGAGCATCAGTAGATAGGACATGAGCGTGTTCCTTTCTGGTGGCGTGAGTATCGACTGCGCCGCACTGTTATTGGACGAAACGCGGGTACAAGACGTTTAATTGGTGCGCCTTGCGGGACGATTGGTCCGGCTGTGCGACGAATAGCGGCCTGACACCATTCCCTTGAAAATAACGTGCCAACCTAGAACGGGCGTTCAGTTTTAAGGGCGGCCTGGATGATTGCGACCGGTTGTCTTTGCCGGTAGGGTAGCTGCCTGTCTGGCAAGGAGCTTGAAATGACTCAGTTAACCCCGCCCGGAGTGGCGGATGCAGCACTCGATCGACCTAAGCAACGTCGCGCGCCGAAAGGCGAGAAGCGCCGCGAAGAGTTGCTCGATGCTGCCTTGCAGGTGTTTTCCCTGGAAGGGTACAGCGGTGCCTCGGTGGCTCAGGTGGCGGCGATTGTCGGCATATCGGTTGCCGGGCTTTTGCACCACTTTCCAAGCAAGATTTCACTGTTGATGGGTGTGCTTGATCGGCGTGACAAGGCCAACAGCCGAATCGCCGAAGAAGTCCGTACCGATAAAAGCCTGACGGGGTTGCTGAGCAGTTTGCGTGCGATCAACCGGTCAAATGCCACGGCACCCGGTGTCGTGCGTGCTTTCACGATTCTCAACGCAGAAAGCCTGGTCGAAGGGCATCCGGCCTGGAGCTGGTTTCAGGATCGCTACGAGTTGATTTACGGAAAGCTGATCGGACAGTTTACCGATCTGGTCAATGCGGGAGAGGTGCGGGCCGATGTCGACCTGCCGGGACTGGTCCAGGAAATCCTGGCAATGATGGACGGTTTGCAGGTCCAGTGGCTGCGCTTTCCGGAGAAAGTCGATCTGGTAGAGCGTTTCGATACCTACATCGCACGGGTCGATGCAGCGATAAGAGTTCGTCCCTGAACCCGTCCGGACCTCGTGAGAGGTCCGGCTCTATCCCTGAATCAGCGCTTAGTTACCGCTTGCGCTGCCTTGAGTGGTGGTGTCATCGGTGGTGTCGTAGCCATCACCTTCGCTGGTATCGGTGTCGCCGGTGCCTTGATCAAGCAAGCCGCCGGTTTTGACTGCCGAATCACGCAGCGTCGAGTTCAGCGCAGAGCGTGGCAGCGGGTTGCTGGTGGTGGTCGACAGTTCCTGACGGAACGGGTTGACCAGCTTGGCGTTCAGGCGAATATCCTGAGACGACGCGCCCACCGACAGGTTGAAGCTGTCTGCGTCCACGACCCATTGCTTGCTGTCCACATCGTAGTAAGCCAGCGAGCGATCGTTGAGCTCGATGGTGACGCGCTTGCTTTCGCCCGGCTTCAAGAACACTTTCTTGTAGCCTTTCAGCTCCTTGATAGCGCGCTCGACTTTCGGGTTCTGCTGGCCAACATACAGCTCGGCCACTTCGGAACCACCCACCTTGCCGGTGTTGGTCAGGTCGAACGACACCTTGATTGGCGTGTTGCCCACTGCGACACCCGGAGTAACGGTGATGTTGCTGTAGCCGAAGGTGGTGTACGACAGGCCGTAACCGAACGGATAGAGCGGCTTGATGCCTTTCTTCTCGTAGCCACGATAGCCAAGGAGCAGATCGTCCTTGTAGCTCATCGTTTTCAGCGTTTCTTCGTTGTCGAATTTCGGGAAGGTCGCGTAGATCGGGTTATCTTCGATGTTGCGTTCGATACTGATCGGCAGCTTGCCCGACGGGTTGACCTTGCCGAACAGGATTTCAGCCAAAGCCTGACCGCCGTTCTGACCTGGGTAGAACGCGTGCAGCGCAGCTGGAACCTGGTCGATCCAGTCGCTCATCTTCAGACCGGTACCGCCGTGCATGGTCACCACGGTGTTCGGGTTGACCTTGGCGATGTTCTGAATCAGCTCGTTCTGGAATTCCGGCAAGTCGAAGCTGTGGTCGAAACCTTCACCTTCGTATTCGTTGCTGTTACCCACTGCAACCAGCACGGCGTCGTACTGAGACAGGTCCTGCGGAGCAGTCAGCGAAGCCCAGCTCATTTGCACGCCAACCAGGCCGCCCATTGTGGAGAGGTAGCCGTTGCGACGCGAGTATTCCAGCTTGATGTCGTAAGCCTTGCCTGCTTCCAGGTTGACCTTGGCGAACACTGGAATGGTCGGCGGGATGCTGTTGCTCGGCAGTGGCTTGCCGTCACCGTTGTCGAGGATCAGCTTGCCGTTCACGTACAGACGTACTGCACCGTCGGCACGGACTTTGAACACTTGATCGCCGCTGGTGGTCGGTGTGATCTGACCGGTGTAGCGAATCGAAGTGTTCGACGTGTCACCGCTGACTGGCAGGGTGTCGGTGGACCAGTCCAGATCAACGTGTTTGTCGGTACGGGTCGCCGCAGCATCACCAGACCAGTTGGCGTTGGTGAAGAATTCGGTTTTCAGGCCGTTGACGCTTTTGCCATCGCTGTCTGCGTGGCTCCAGGTCGTGGTGCTCGGATCCAGCGACAAGCCGTCGATGAACTCAACCTTGGCGTTAGGTGCCAGCTGCTGCAGACCGCTCAGCTCGCTGATGTAATGAGCTGCCATGACGTTGGCGCTACCAAAACCGGTAGGCGGCGCGTACTTGGCCAAGGTGCCGACCACAGCGATTTTCTTGACCGTCTGCTTGTTCAGCGGCAGCAGGTTGTTGTCGTTTTTCAGCAGTACGATGCCTTCACGTGCAGCGTTCAGAGCAACTTTGTTGCTGGTGGCGCTGTTCATGTTGTGCGCGGTCAACGGCGCTTTGCTGTCGAACTTGTACAGGTAGATCTGCTTCAGGATGCGGCGGACCTTGTCATCGATGGTCGCTACGTCCAGCTCACCGCTGTCCAGGTAAGGCTTGAGGATGGTGCTATTCATCTGATAGCCCATCATGTCCAGGTCGGTGCCTGCCTGAGCGGCATTCAGACCGTGGACTACAGCGTTGTAGTCGCTCTGTACGAAGCCTGGATAGCCCCATTCTGTCTTCAGAATGTCGCGCATCAGGTGTTCGTTTTCGCAAGCGAACTCACCGTTCACTTTCTGGAAGGCGCACATCATCATGGCGACCTTACTGTTCTTCGAAGCGGATTCGAAGGCAGGCAGGGTCATCTCGCGCAATACGCGCTCGCTGATGGTTTCGTCCAGGTTGAAGCGGTTGCTTTCCTGATCGTTAGCCGCGTAGTGCTTGGCGTTTGCCCATACACCACGGGACTGAATGCCGTTGATTACAGCAGGGCTGAGGCTTGCACCCAGGAACGGATCTTCACCGGAGAGGTACTCGAAGGCACGACCGCTGTAAGGCATGCGGTACAGGTTGACACCTGGGCCAGTCACAAACTGGTAGCCGCCGGTGGCAGTGTCATAACCCAGTGCGCGACCCAGATCGATAGCGCGACGCGGGTTCCAGGTAGCCGCCAGGTTAGGGCCGGACGGGTAAACCACGCCCTGAGCGTTGCCTTCGCTGGTGTAACGCACGCCGACGCCGCCGTCAGCGCCATGAATCTGCGGGATGCCATATTGGGTCAATGGCTTCACGTCCCAACCACCGGTGCCGCCGATATAGGCCAGCTTTTCTTCCAGGGTCATTTTTTTCAGGGTTTTTTCTGCGGCCTTCTCGGCACGGCTTACCTTGCCTTCATCCAGGGATGGGCTAGTGGCCGCGCTGGTGGCTGCGTGGACCTGTGATACTGCCAGCGCCAGCAAAGCGAGTGCAGACTTCGCACCGATCATTTTCCGTTTGTTCATGTATTTCTCCGACTACCAATTTTCAAGTTTTATGCTGTTAAAGGCTGCTCAAGTCTGACTGCTCACGAACTTTTATTCGGGCAATACTTCACCTTCTTCGCGACTTTCCGAGTATTAATCTCAGCGCGATAGTTAGTGTTTTAAACGTGTATTTATATTGTAAGAATTATGTGTTTCGTGTCTTTACTTGACATCAATGTGCCACTACAAGATGGCACTTTGATTCGCGTTGGCGGCGTAATTAAGACAATTCTCGACCCGAAATGTCAAACAAAAGCTCGTTTTGGGTGAATTTTTGTTTTTTTTGCTTACAAATTTGAACTCGCGCTAAACCTACTGGTCGATTGGTTTAAGAATTTTCGGTGAGCGATTCATATTCGCTGCTGGCACGATACCGAGGTTCCCCTTAGTTGCGGTTTAATGCCTCTGTTTTTCGGTGGGTATTGCGTAGCTATTTATTATTATTTTGTGGGAGATAGTTTATGAAGTTGCCTCTTATTGGTGCGGGCGTGGTATTGGGTTTTGCACTTTGCGGTGCTGCAATCGCTGCTGAAGCGACCGATGCCGATGCGAAGTCGGGTGCTACCGATTCCACGGTGCTGACCCAGACTCAAGACGCCAAAGTGTTGAAAAAACAGCAAGCTCAGACCACCAAAGGTGGCCGTCCTCTGGATACCACCAAAAACAATTCGCAGAAAACCTCGAATTGATGGTCTAAACGTTTTTCTGCCGGCCTCCTGATCCGATCCCGATTCGGTCAAGAGGCTGGTAACCTTGCCCCTTCGATCTGTACAGATGCCCGCACCTATGTTGTCCGCCCCCGTCGATACCTCCCGATTAGTGATCCCCGATGCCGAGCAGGTTTGCGCCTGGCTGATGGAAAATGCCGGTCTTAAGACCGTTGATCTGGAACGTGCCCGGCGTCTGGCTCAGGAATCGGCTCAAGAATCTGAAGCCGCCGAGCTGCTGGGCCTGCTGACCCGATTGGGTCTGGTCTCCGAATTTGAATTGGCCCGTGCCTGGGCTGCTCTTCTGGGTGCGCCGCTGGTGCTGGCCGAGTCCGCGCCACCGTTGCTGGACCCGTTGCCGCCGTTGACCGAGCGCTTCATGCGTCACTACCAGATCGTGCCGCTGGGCTGGAGCGATGGTGGCTTGCGCGTGCTGGCAGCCAATCCGCACCTGCTGTATCCGTTTCAGGCCGTCGCGTACGCGTGCGATGTGCCGGTCTGGCTGTCGGTTGGCCCGCGCAACGAAGTCGAAACCCTCATCGAGCGTTATTACGGTCAAGGTCGCTCAGCCATGGGCACGCTGATCGAGAACCTCGACGAAGAGGGCGGCTCGCTGGAAGACATCGAGCACCTGAAAGACATGGCGTCCGAGGCGCCGGTGATTCGTCTGGTCAACCTGATCCTGCAACGTGCCGTCGAACATCGCGCCTCCGACATCCATATCGAACCGTTTGAAAGCCAGCTCAAAGTTCGCTACCGCATTGACGGTGTCCTGCACGAGGCCGAAGCGCCGCCGTCCAGTTCATCGGCAGCGGTGATCTCCCGGGTGAAGATCATGGCCCGGCTTGATATTGCCGAGCGTCGTCTGCCTCAGGACGGGCGGATCATGCTGCGTATTCAAGGCAAAGAGCTCGACTTGCGGGTGTCCACGGTTCCCACCAGTTTTGGTGAGTCGGTGGTCATGCGTCTGCTGGATCGGCAGACCATCAATTTCGACTTCCCAAGCCTGGGCTTCGACGGCGAGCGCCTCGACGAATTTCTGGAAGTGCTGGAACGTCCTCACGGCATCCTGTTGGTGACCGGTCCGACCGGCTCCGGGAAAACCACCACGCTCTATACCGCGCTGTCCCGGCTCAACACCGCCGAACGCAAAATCATCACTGTTGAAGACCCGGTGGAGTACCAGCTCGAAGGCATCAACCAGATTCAGGTCAAACCTGCTATCGGTCTGGACTTCGCCGGAGCACTGCGCTCCATCGTGCGTCAGGACCCGGACGTGATCATGATCGGTGAGATGCGTGACCTGGAAACCTGCCGCATCGCGATTCAGTCCTCGCTCACCGGTCACCTGGTGCTCTCGACCCTGCATACCAACAGCGCTGCGGCGAGTATCACCCGTCTGTTGGACATGGGCGTCGAGAGTTATCTGATTGCTTCCACCGTGAACGGCATCCTGGCCCAGCGTCTGGTGCGTCGTCTCGATCCTGCGACCCGCGAAGCGTTTGAAGCACCGCCTGAATTAATAGAAGAGCATGGACTTGATCGTTTTACTGACGAGCGTCCAATCATGCTGTACCGTCCACGCCCCGATGCGCCCGGTGGTGGCTATCGCGGCCGTAGTGCCATCACTGAATTGCTGGTGATGAACGAAGAATTGCGCAGCCTGTTGATGCGTCATGCCGATGCGTCGACGCTGGAACAAGCGGCCCGTCGCGGTGGTTTACGGACCCTGCATGAAGAAGGTCTGCGTCAGGCAGTGGCCGGTGTCACCTCTCTTGAGGAAGTCTTGCGGGTGACCCGTGGGGAAGGTAATTGAGCCTGTTTAAATTTCGCGCCCTGGACAGCCAGGGCGTTGCGCAAAATGGCACCCTGGATGCCAAGGATCAGGACGCGGCCGTTGCCGTGCTGCAAAAGCGCGGCCTGCTGGTCCTGCAGATTGACCCTGCGGGTATGGGCGGGCTGCGTAACGCTCTCGGCCGCGGCATGCTTAATGGGGCCGCGCTGGTGAGTTTTACCCAGCAACTGGCGACCTTGCTGGGTGCCGGTCAGCCTCTGGAACGCTCGTTGGGGATTCTGCTCAAGCAGCCCGGCCAGCCGCAGACCCGGGCGTTGATCGAGCGCATTCGCGAACAGGTCAAGGCCGGTAAGCCGCTCTCGGCAGCGCTGGAAGAGGAGGGTGCGCAGTTTTCTTCTCTTTATATAAGCATGGTCCGCGCAGGCGAGGCAGGCGGTGCGCTGGAAAGCACGTTGCGCCAGCTCAGTGATTATCTGGAGCGCAGTCAGTTGCTGCGTGGCGAAGTGATCAACGCGCTGATCTACCCGGCGTTTCTGGTTGTGGGCGTGCTGGGTTCTCTGGCTTTGCTGCTGGCCTACGTGGTGCCGCAATTCGTGCCGATCTTCAAGGATCTGGGGGTGCCGATCCCGTTGATCACTGAAGTGATCCTCGGCCTGGGTGAGTTTCTAAGCGCTTACGGACTGGCGGTATTGGCCGGGTTGATCGCCTTGATCTGGCTGCTGATGGTGCGTCGCAAGGACCCGGCCCGACGTGAACGTCACGATCGTCGTCTGTTGGGTGTTCGCGTCATCGGCCCTCTGCTGCAACGGATCGAAGCCGCTCGTCTGGCGCGAACATTGGGCACACTTCTCAATAATGGCGTTGCGTTGTTACAAGCGCTGGTCATTGCTCGTCAGGTCTGTACTAATCGCGCGCTGCAAGCGCAGGTCGCGCAAGCCGCAGAGTCGGTGAAAGGTGGCGGCACCCTGGCCAGTGCCTTTGGCGCCGAGCCGCTGTTGCCGGATTTGGCCTTGCAAATGATTGAGGTCGGCGAGCAGGCGGGTGAACTGGACACCATGTTGCTCAAGGTCGCGGATGTGTTCGACATCGAGGCCAAGCGCGGCATCGACCGGATGCTCGCGGCGCTGGTACCTGCTCTGACCGTGGTCATGGCCGGGATGGTGGCGGTGATCATGCTCGCGATCATGCTGCCGTTGATGAGCCTGACCAGCAATATCTGAATTTTCGAAAGAGGAAACGATTGTGATGAGTTTCAGCCGTAAACGCTTCAAACCGGGCCGCAGACAAACCGGCTTCACCTTGCTGGAAATGCTCGCAGTTATCGTACTGCTGGGCATCGTGGCGACCATTGTTGTGCGTCAGGTCGGCGGTAACGTCGATAAGGGCAAATACGGTGCGGGCAAGGCGCAGTTGGCCAGCCTGTCGATGAAGATCGAAAGTTATGCGCTGGACGTCGGTTCGCCGCCTAAAACCCTTCAGCAATTGGTGGAGAAATCCGGCAATGCTTCCGGCTGGGCTGGCCCATATGCCAAGCCATCGGACCTCAAAGACCCGTTTGGTCACGCGTTCGGCTATCGCTTCCCGGGTCAGCACGGCACGTTTGACCTGATCTTTTTCGGCCAGGACGGCCAGGCAGGCGGCGAAGGCTACAGCGCCGACCTGGGCAACTGGGAATAATCACCGATCATGAACAGTCGTGCTGCAAGCCGTGGTTTTACCCTGATGGAAATGCTGGTGGTCATCGTGTTGATGAGTATCGCCATTGGCCTCGTAGGGTTCGGTTTACAGCAGGGCCTGAGCGCGGCGAAAGAACGCCAGACCGTGGGTCAAATGGTCAACGCGTTACGCGCGACCCGGGTCAAGGCGATTGTGACCGGGCAGCCGGCGCGGACGGTTTTTGATCTCCGGTCGAAAGCCTTCCAGGCCCCTGACCAGCGTATTCATCACTGGCCGCCGGAATTGCAGGTAACTTTGCAGACGGCTGCGGAGATGGGCTCGACTGTCGAGTTCTACCCGGACGGCGGTTCTACCGGTGGCAACCTGACTCTGGTTAATGGTGACCGGCGCTGGCGCATCGACATCGGCTGGCTGACCGGCAGCGTGCAATCCAAGGCGTTGCCATGAGCGGCGGCAGCCAAGGTGGTTTCACCTTGCTGGAAATGCTTGCAGCGCTGACCGTGATGGCGGTGTGCAGCAGCGTTTTGCTGGTGGCATTCGGGCAGAGCGCGCGGTCTTTGCAACAAGTGTCGCAGAGCGATCGCCTGACACATGCGGCGCGTACGATTCTGGATCAGGAGGCCGCCGGACCGCTGGAAAGCGGTACCCGGCAAGGTGTGCTGGCGGGCGATATAAGCTGGCAGCTGGATATACAGCAGATGCCGGGACGCAACGGTCAGGCGCGGATGTTTCGGCTGGACCTGGACGTGCGTGAACACCAGCGCCGGGCACAGTTCAGCACACTCAGGTTACGTGGCGCAGTCACCGGAGCCGGATCTTGAGACCGGCCCAGCGTGGTTTCACGCTGCTGGAAATCATGTTGGTGCTGAGCCTGCTGGGTGTTTTGCTCGTCCTGGTGGGCGGCGCGATGCTTGGCGCCAACAGGGCCGTGCTCAAGGCTCAGCGTTACACCACCAGCCTGGACGAGATGCGTGCGGCGCAGAATTTCCTGCGAGATTCCATTGGCCAGGCTTTACCGCTGGACAGTTCGGAAGACGACAGCGAAAGTAGCGGCTTTTTTGTCGGCTCAAGCCAGCGTCTGCAATTTGTTGCCACGTTGCCGGGGGAGCTGGGCGGCGGGATTCAGCTGCACACCCTTGAGGTAAAGGATCGGGAGCTGCAGGTCGCTTTCGCGCAGATTCTGAGCACCGCCGATGGCACCACTTCCAGGCCGTGGGGCGACCCGCAGGTGCTTGCGCGTAACGTTGAATCGCTGAATTTGAGCTACCGAGGGGTCACACCCAAAGGTGAGCCCACTGGCTGGATGGCCGACTGGCCCTGGCCAACGCGCTTGCCGCGAGCAGTGCGAATCGACGCGAAGCTCAACGGCCCGGTGCCATGGCTGACCGAAGTGGTCGCGTTGCGACTGGATCTGTCTGGTGGAGCGGGCGGCCAATGAGGGCGGTACCCGATAAGCAGCGCGGTGTCGCACTGCTGCTGGTGTTATGGGCTTTGGCGCTGCTCAGCCTGTTGCTCGGCAGTCTGGCCAGTTGGGTGCAACTGGAAAGTCGCCAGGCATTGTGGGCTCGGCAACACACTCAGGCGCATTTGGCAGCAGAGGCCGGTCTGGCCATGGCAGTCAAAGGTTTGAGTGACCCGCTGGAACGTAAACGCTGGATCGCCGATGGCCGGGAAGTTGCATTGCGCTTTGATGATGCGCAGTTGCGGATCCGGGTGCGAAGCGAGCGCGGCAAGCTTGATTTGAACAGCGCAGTGGCGGGTGACATCGCTCGTCTGGCCCAAGCCTGCGGAGCCGGGAAAGATCAGGCCGCGGCCATGGCCCAGGAAATTGAAAGCCGTCGCGGTTCGGGTTCGCCGCCGCTGCGGGTGATTGAAGAAGTCAGGCAATTACCAGGCATGACTCAGGCGTTGTACCGCCAGATGCTGCCGGAAGTGACCTTGTGGAGCGGGCTGGACCGACCTGAACCGGCCTTTGCATCGCCGTTGTTGCGGCGGGCCTTGAACCTGCCAAACCAGAGCGCGGTGGGTAGCGATCCGGGTGAAGTATTGATGATAGAAAGTTACGCGCAACGCCCCGGCGGTTTCCATGCCGAGCTACAGACCACTGTTTTATTGAGCCCATCGGAGGGAAGCGCACAGCCTTATCGGGTCCTGCGTTGGCAAGAATGAATCGACTATTTTCAGCGCGGCAGATGACCTTGCCTGCGCCCTTACTGGCCCTCGCCGAGCGTATCGCCCAACAGTGGCGCGGCAGCCTGCTGCAACGCGGCTGGCAATTGTGGCTGGCGGAACTGCGGGCCTGCATGCCTGAGAAACTGCAGCGGCTGTTGATTCACGACACGCCGGAGCACCTGCATGTCTGGCCATTGGTGGAACCGTTGCCGGTTCTGCCTGCAAACGTACAACAGGTTTTGCTGCTGCCGCCGTCCATGGTGCTTGTGCAAAGCCTGCAACTGCCTCTGGCCGCGGCCCGGGACCTGAACACCGTAGTCGGTTACGAGCTGGATAGATTTACGCCGTACGACGCTTCGCAGTTGTATTTTGTCGCCCGGCAGGACAAGCGTAGCGGCGCCTTTATTCAGGTCACGCTGGTGGCCATTCTGCGTGAGCGGCTGGATGCGATTCTCAATGAGTGCGCTACCCTCGGTTTGCAGCCGCACGCGGTGGATGTGGGCAGCGATCATGCGTCTCGTCTGGGGGTTGACCTGCTGCCCGCTCCGTTGCGTCCGCGACAGAAGCGCAACGGTCTGGGCCTGCAACGTAAACTCCTCTGGCTGTGCGGCGGCCTGTTGATCGTCGCCATGTTTCTCTGGCTCGACAGTCGCCAGCAATTGCTGGAAGAAATGCAAAGTACCGTCCAGGCGCAAAGAGCCCAGGTCGCGCAGATCCAGAAAATCCGCCAGCAACTGACCAATACCCGCGGTGCCGCCAGTTACCTGATCCAGCGCAAAGCCGCGCAGCCAACGTTTGCCTCGCTGCTCAACGAACTGACGGCTTGCCTGCCGCGCGACACCTGGATAGACCAACTGGAAATCAATGACAGCGCCGAAGTTTCGTTTTCCGGGCAAAGCGCCAAGGCCAGCGCCCTGATTGCCCGGGTGAAAGATTGCCACAGCCTGGACAACGCTCAATTCCAGGGTGTTATCCAGCCTGACCCACAAACCGGCAAGGATCGTTTCTCGCTGCGCGCCCATTTGCATCAGGAGGCCGCAAATGCGCCGACCACTGACCAGCCGTGAACGTCGCGGTGCTGCGCTGATCGTACTGGCGCTGGTGCTGTGCTTCGCCTATTGGCTGCTGATCGACAGTTGGTTCGCCGGGCCGCTGCGTGAAATCGATGCTCAGGCTGACCAGTTACGTGAACAGCAACAGCGCTACGCGGGCTTGCTTAGCCAGGGCAACACGCTGAAAAAACAACTGGAACAGGCCCGCAACGACCCTGCCAGTAGTACCAGCCTGTTGCCCGGCGATGATCCCAGCGCCGTGGCTGCCGATTTGATGCAGCGCATCGCGGACTTGATCAACACTCAAGCGACCACCGGTGGCGGCTGTGCCTTGACCCAGCGCATGCCGATCACGCCGGAACAGGACAGCGCCGAGCCATATCGCCAGGTCAAAGTCAGCCTGACGCTGGAATGCGCCATCGAGCCCTTGACCGCAATTCTCCATGAGCTGGAATACCAGCGACCGTTTCTGTTCGTCGATGAAATGAGCGTGCGCCGTGGCGCTGATGCGCCGAGCAAAGGCGGGGCTGGCAAGCTGGTCGCGCATCTGCTGGTCCGTGGTTATCTGCAACCGGCAGGCGTTGAAGTTGAAGAGGCGTCCGAAACTCAAGAAGCGCCTGAAACCGAGGAGGATGCCCAATGATCGGTTCATTGCGCTCCACCGAATGGGGCTTGCTCGGTCTGGCGGCCGTTCTCGGTCTGGTCATTACCGCAATTGTCAGCGGTGCTGCCAACTCACCGGACTGGTTGCCGGCACAAGCTCCGCGCTCGCAGAATGACAACGCCGGAAAAGCCCTTGTCGCCCCGAGTGCCACGCTGCAAAGCCTTGCGCCAACCTGGCAAGCCCCGCTGTTCAGTACCGACCGCACGCCGGATCGCTCGGTTGGAAAAGCTCAAGCGTCCAGTCTCGCGGGACTGACGTTGACCGGTATCATGATCGACGGCGAACTGCGGGTTGCCCTGATCAAGCGTACTGACGGACCACCGCTGAAAGTGCACCAGGGCGAGTCACTGCCCAATGGCTGGAAGCTGGAAAAGCTGACCCCTATGCAAGCCGATTTTTCTTCCGACGGTCGCACTCAAAGCCTGGCGCTACGTGCGCTGCGTTTGCCGCCGCCGTCCAAAACACCACCGATTTCTCTTCCTCGCGAGTCCACCCAGTAAATGGCTACTTCTTCAGGCGTTCGTCAATTCCCTCGCTTGCGCACTCCCATGTTGTGCCTGGCCACAGCTGTCGCCCTCGGCGGTTGTGCCTCCACGCCCAACAACTACGATCAAGACAGCGACATGTTGCGCGAGGCCCTGAACGGCACCGGCTCGCAACGTCCGCCGGTTGATCCGCGCAGTGAGCAGGTTCCGCAGGAAGCGTCGCAGCCACAACCCGCCACAGCGCCCACCCGGCAGTTGATCCGTGGCAACCAGCAATTCGTGCGCAAGCCGACGGCCGCTTCATCATCTTCAGCACCTGCCGGTCGTGATTCCGAAGTGGGTGATATCGTCTTCAACTTCACCAATCAGCCCATTGAAGCCGTGATCAACAGCATCATGGGCGACCTGCTGCACGAGAACTACAGCATTGCCCAGGGCGTTAAAGGTGATGTGAGCTTTTCGACCTCCAAGCCAGTCAACAAGCGGCAAGCGCTGTCGATCCTCGAGACGCTGCTCTCCTGGACTGACAACGCGATGATCAAGCAGGGCGATCGCTACGTGATCCTGCCTGCCAATCAGGCCGTGGCGGGCAAGCTGGTGCCTGAGATGACCGTCTCCCAGCCAGCGGCGGGTATGTCCGCACGTCTGTTCCCGCTGCGCTATATCTCCGCTACCGAGATGCAGAAACTGCTCAAGCCGTTCGCCCGTGAAAACGCGTTCCTGCTGGTTGATCCGGCACGCAACGTATTGAGCATGTCGGGTACGCCGGATGAACTGGCCAATTACCAGGACACCATCGACACCTTCGACGTTGACTGGCTCAAGGGCATGTCAGTAGGTGTATTTGGTTTGCAGCGCGCCTCGGTCGGCGAACTGATGCCGGAACTGCAAAAGATGTTCGGCCCCGACAGCGGTATGCCGTTGGCGGGCATGGTGCGTTTCCTGCCTATCGAGCGGACCAACTCCGTGGTGGCGATTTCTTCGCAGCCGGAGTACCTGCGTGAAGTCGGCGACTGGATTCGGACCATCGACGAAGGCGGCGGCAACGAGCCGCAAATGTACGTCTACGACGTGCGCAATATGAAAGCCACCGACCTCGCCAAATACCTGCGCCAGATCTACGGTAACGGCGCGATCAAGGACGATTCGGCGGCCAAGGTTGCGCCAGGACTCAGGACCCGTAGCCTGTCGTCGCTAAGCTCCGGCGGCACCTCCAATGGCATGAACAACAGCACCGGCGGTTTCGGTGGTGTGGGCGGCATGGGCGGTACCAGCAGCGGCATGGGGATGGGCAATAACCAGAACCAGGGCATGGGCAGCGGCGACGAAGAGCAAGACAGCGAAAGCAGCGAAGAAAACCTCGACAGCGAATCCGACACCAGCGCGGAGCAGGGCGGCGGCACCGGCAACACGCCCAAGGGCATCGATGCCAGCACCCGTATCACTGCGCAGAAGAGCAGCAACCAGTTGTTGGTGCGTACCCGCCCGGCGCAATGGAAGGAAATCGAAGCGGCCATCAAGCGCCTCGATAACGCACCGCTGCAAGTGCAGATCGAAACGCGGATTCTCGAAGTCAATCTGACCGGCGAACTCGACCTTGGCGTGCAATGGTATCTGGGGCGTCTGGCGGGTAACTCTGGCACCACTAACATCGCCAATGCCGCTGGCAGTCAGGGCGCATTGGGCGGCGGCGGAGTGACAGTGGGTGATTCCTCGCTGTTCTACTCGTTCGTCAGCAGCAACCTGCAGGTCGCACTGCGTGCGCTGGAAACCAACGGCCGCACCCAGGTGCTGTCCGCGCCGTCTCTGGTGGTGATGAACAACCAGCAGGCGCAGATCCAGGTCGGCGATAACATTCCGATCAGCCAGACCACGGTCAACACCACCAACTCCGATACCACCCTGAGCAGCGTCGAATACGTGCAGACTGGTGTGATTCTGGATGTGGTACCACGGATCAATCCGGGCGGCCTGGTGTACATGGACATCCAGCAGCAGGTCAGTAATGCGGACACGTCTACTATAACCGATACGCAGGCCAATCCGAGCATTTCCACCCGTTCGGTCTCGACTCAGGTTGCCGTACAAAGCGGCCAGACGGTGCTGCTTGGCGGTCTGATCAATCAGAACAATGCCGAGACCACCAGCTCGATACCGTATCTGGGCAATATTCCCGGTCTGCGCTGGTTGTTTGGCACAACCAGCAAATCCAAGGCGCGCACCGAGCTGATCGTGCTGATCACGCCCCGTGTGATCACCAGCAGCAGCCAGTCGCGTCAGGTGACGGATGATTACCGTCAGCAAATGCAGTTGCTGCGTCCGGAAAGGGTCAGCCACACCGGCATCGACGACTAACCTGTAGTCCCACTCAGCGCTGTCCTGAAGACAGGCAGCGCTCATCCGAGGTCTTGATTAATGCTGAAAGTGTTCGCCTTCATGTTGTTCGCCATGTGCGGGCTGGCTCAGGCCGCGCAGCCATTGTTGCGCGATCTGCCATTGGCTTATGTGGAGCAGGCCAGCACTGAAGTAAAAGACAAGCCTCTGGTCATCTTTTTACATGGCTACGGTGGCGATGAAACCAACCTGCTCAGCTTCACCTCGCTGATGCCGAGTGACTACAACTACCTGTCGGTGCGGGCGCCGATGAACGCAAGGGAGGAGGGCTATCAGTGGTTCACCCCGAAGCAGGATTCAGCCTATTACGACGGTGTAACGTCGGACCTTCAAAGCAGCGGGAAATTGCTGAAGCAGTTCATCGAACAGGCGACGCGCAAATACCAGACCCAGCCGTCAAAAGTCTTTCTGGTGGGCTTCAGCCAGGGCGCGATGATGAGCTACGAAGTGGCTTTGCGTGATCCCGATCTGGTGGGAGGTTTTGCAGCATTGAGTGGCCATATGCTGCCGGTGCTCAAAGCCGAGCTGAAGCCTGAGCCGACGCGGCAGAAGCTCGCAGTCTTCATCGGCCACGGCACAGCTGACACACTGATCCCGGTGCAGGGCGCGAGCGATGCCGAGGCGTACCTGAAAGCGTTGGGGCTCAAGCCGCAGTACCACGCCTATACAGGATTGCCTCATGGTGTGAATGAGACTGAGGTCAAGGATTTGGCGGGTTGGCTGGAGAAGGTTGTGACGTCTACCCGTTAGTAAACTGTTCTTTGTCTCTGACACCGCGCTGTTGCAAGGCAAGTATTGGACTGTAGGAGCTCACCGAGGTTACGAGGCCAGCGAAGGCGGTTTATCTGACACACCGCCATCGCTGGCCTCGTAACCTCGGTGAGCTCCTACAGGGTTTGGGCCAACTCAGAAAATTTTATTTTGCTTGATGAGAGCCTACTTGTTGGCGGGGCGCTGGGCTTGCATAAACGGGAAACTGCCTCGCGAACAGATCCTGTGTTCGAACCCCTAAAGGATAATATCCAGCCGCTTCAACCGCGACGCCAATGTCGTCGGTTTCAAACCCAACAACTCTGCTGCACCTCCCTTGCCGAACAACTTGCCATTACAGGCCTTGAGTGCCGCCTGCATGTTGCTTCGTTCCAGTTCTCTCACTTGAGCGTCGGTCATGATGCTCGTGGCGGAAAGCAGAGCAGGGGCGGTTTCGATTTTGTTGGGCTCATCCGGCAAGTCCATATTCAAATCCGCACCGTGAGAGGTAATGAGCGCGCGTTCGATGACGTTCTGCAACTCACGAATATTACCCGGCCATGAATAGCGCTGCAGGCGTTCGATATCGCTGTTGCGCAAGCGTCGGCCTGGCATGTTCAAGCGTTTGGCGGTCTGCTTGAGGAAGTGCGCAGCCAGCGGCGCAATGTCCATCGGCCGCTCGCGCAGGGCGGGGGACTGGATCGGAAAAACGTTCAGACGGAAATACAAATCCTCGCGGAAATGCTTGGCGGTCACCTCCTGACGCAAATCGCGATTGGTGGCCGCGATGATCCGAACGTCGACCTTACGGGTGCGTTCCTCACCCACGCGTTCGAACTGACCTTCCTGTAAAACCCGCAACAGCTTGCTCTGCAACTCCAGTGGAATCTCGCCGATTTCGTCAAGGAACAGAGTGCCGCCATCCGCCAGTTCAAAGCGTCCAACACGGTCGCGAATCGCCCCGGTAAACGCGCCGCGAATATGGCCAAAGAATTCGCTTTCAAACAACTCGGTGGGAATCGCCGCGCAGTTGACCCTGATCAGCGGGTTGGCGCTGCGTCGACTGGCTTGATGGATCGCCCGGGCAATCAACTCTTTGCCGGTGCCGGATTCGCCATTGATCAACACGCTGGCGTCGGTCGGCGCCACGACGTCGATCTGTTTGATGATCTTCAGGATCGGCTCGCTCTGGCCGACGATTTCCCGAAAGTTGTGTTCGATGTGAATCTCTTCCTGCAGATACGCGTTTTGCTCTTCAAGGCGCTGCTTGAGCACCTTGAGTTCTTCGAGCGCGTTGTGCAGTTGGTTCTCCGTAGTCCGCCGCTCGGTGATGTCGCGGAATACCACCACCGCACCGGCAATTCGACCATCGGCAATCACCGGCGTGCTGGTGAACTCAACCGGGAACGAGCTGCCATCCCGACGCCAGAAGACCTCCTGCCGACCCTCATGAACCACACCATCGCGTACCGCTTTATAAATCGGGCAGTCTTCCACCGGGTAATGGCTGCCGTCGGCGTGGGTGTGATGGTGGATGCGGTGGATGTTCTTGCCGATCATGTCGGCTGGCTCCCAACCCAGCATGCGCGCGCCAGCCGGGTTGACGAAAGTCGCCAGGCCGTCGGTATTGATGCTGTAGATACCGTCACCCACGGCGCTGAGCAGCAACTGGTTATCGCGTTCGGTTTCCTGGAACAGGTTGAGAATATTGCGCCATTCCAGCAGGCCGCCGCGCATGGTGCGCTCGGTGTGGGCCTGATCACGCTGGTACTTTTCATGGCTGGCTTCACGCATCACCAGAATCAGTTGCGGGTTGCCTTTGACCTGCAGGATGGTCGCCGACAATTCCAGCTCTATGCGCTCGCCGGTCTTGCAATTGCAGCTCAGGTCTTCAGTCCAGCCACGGCCTTTATTCATCACCGCTTGGGTAAAGACGATCAGGTCGGCCAGTTGATGACCGAACAACTTGCTGACCGGCAGTTCCAGCAGTTCCTGACGTGGATAGCCGAGCAACTTGCAGGTCGCTACATTCAGGTCGCCGAAGCGATCTGCCACAGGGTCTAGCAGGGCGATGGCCTCGGCGCAGTGCTCGAACACCATGTGCCGCGAGGAATAGGCCAGGTCGGCCCAGCCGGTCAGTGAATCTGGCTCGCTCATTACGAAGTCTCGTGATTCAGCGCTACGAAGATTCGTATTTCTACGGGAATGCGTGATCCGGCGATAGGCTCAGATAGATCCGTAAAAAACGGATCAGATTTAAATAGGCTAATTAATCAGTGACTTAGCCCACATACGCATAGCAATTTTATTTTTGGCACGGCGTTCGCTCTCTCCCTTGTGTCACCCCGGCGGTTGCAAGCCGCTGATAAAAACATGACTTACTGGAGAACGACGATATGCCAAGCGTGGACATTGCTCACTATCAAGACGGCGACTTCCTGGTCAATTACGAAGAAAAAGTCTTCGAGGACGTCAAAGCCGAACCCGGCGAAAAAGCCCTGCTCACGTTTCACACCATCGCTTTCGAAGGTTCTATCGGGCTGGTCAACATGCTCCAGGCCAAGCGTCTGCTGCGCAAAGGCTTCGAGACCAAAATCCTGTTGTACGGGCCAGGCGTGCAACTGGGTGTGCAGCGCGGCTTCCCGACCTTGGGCGCAGAAGCCTTCCCAGGCCATTTGGCAGTGAACAACCAGATCAAGGCGTTCATGGCGGAAGGCGGCGAAGTCTACGCCTGCCGTTTCGCCTTGCAGGCTCTGTACGGCCAGACCGAAAAAGCCCTGATCGAAGGTATCCGTCCCATCAATCCGCTGGACGTCATGGACCTGCGCCTGCTGATGCGCCGCGAGGGCGCGATGATTATCGATACCTGGACCGCGTAACAGAACAAGCGGTGCCTGCATGGAATGCATTCTTTGTGGGAGCGGTGCTTGCCCGCGATACATGAGACGCGGCTAGAAGACACACCGCGTTATCGTTTATCGCGGGCAAGCCTCGCTCCCACATTGGTATCTCATTTCAAATCAGATTTTTGTGTGTTGTTGATGAAAGCCTCCCAAATTTTCAGGACCTCCACCATGACCACCATCCGCGCCGCCGCCGTTCAGTTCAGCCCGGTGCTGTATTCCCGGGAAGCCACTGTCGCCAAGCTCTGCACGACCTTGCTGGCGCTGGGGCGCGAGGGCGTGCAGTTCGCGGTTTTTCCGGAAACCGTGGTGCCGTATTACCCCTATTTCTCCTTTGTCCAGCCGCCGTTCGCCATGGGCAAGGAACACCTGAAACTCCTTGAGCAATCCGTAACGGTGCCTTCCGACGTGACCCGACAGATCGGTGAGGCTTGTCGTGAGGCTGGAATCGTCGCGTCTATCGGCGTCAATGAGCGCGATGGCGGTACGCTCTACAACGCGCAGTTGTTATTCGATGCAGACGGCACGCTGATTCAGCACCGGCGCAAAATCACCCCGACGTACCACGAGCGCATGGTCTGGGGGCAGGGCGATGGGTCCGGGTTGCGCGCCGTGGACAGCGCCGTCGGACGCATCGGCTCGCTGGCCTGCTGGGAGCATTACAACCCGCTGGCCCGCTACGCGCTGATGGCCGATGGCGAGCAGATTCATGTGGCGATGTTTCCCGGCTCGTTGGTCGGGGACATTTTTGCCGAACAGATTGAAGTCACCATTCGCCATCACGCCCTTGAATCAGGTTGCTTCGTGGTCAACGCCACAGCCTGGCTGGACGCCGATCAGCAAGGGCAAATCATGCAGGACACCGGCTGCGCTCTGGCGCCGATTTCCGGCGGCTGCTTCACGGCCATTGTCTCGCCGGAAGGCAAATTGCTCGGCGAGCCGCTGCGTTCGGAGGAAGGCTGGGTGATTGCCGATCTGGACTTTGCCTTGATCGACAAGCGTAAACGCATGATGGATTCGGTGGGGCATTACAGCCGGCCGGAGCTGCTCAGCCTGCTGATTGACCGCACGCCCACCGCTCATGTGCACGAACGCGCAGCGCAGTTGAAAACCGAGGAGCTTGCCCATGCAGACCAATGAATTGCTGGCCGAGCTGCAATGTCACGGGGTGCGCTGGCCCGCTGCGCAGAACGGTCTGTCGCGGCAGGGCGGAGCAGGGCCGTCGGACCACAAGGCGCTGAGTTTCGGCAGCAGGACCATGATGGTGCCGATCCTCAATCAGGCCTCTCAGGATTCTCCGTATCAGGCGCAACCCAGTGAAGATGGCAGCCAGGCGCTGATTTTTCGTCAGGGTCTGCAGGTCGGTCAGGTACAGATGCCGGGCGTGCCGAAGTTTTACGGGTTGAGCACCGATGACGGCATTCCGTACTGGAAAATCGCCACTTTGCACAGCAGCGATGTGCTCGCAACGACCGTTCTGCAGCATTGCATTCGTTTCAATGATCGCGGCACTTCTTGCCAGTTCTGCGCCATCGGCCAATCCCTGGCAGCAGGTAAAACCATTGCCCGCAAACGTCCGCAACAACTGGCGGCGGTTGCCAAGGCGGCGGTTGAGCTGGATGGCGTCAAACACATGGTGATGACCACCGGTACGCCACAAACGCCTGATCGCGGCGCAGCGATTCTGTGTGAGTCCGCCGCTGCAGTGACGGCAGCAGTCGATCTGCCGATTCAGGCGCAATGCGAGCCGCCGGACGAAGACGCCTGGTTCATGCGACTGCGCGACAGTGGAGTCGCGTCCTTAGGCATGCACCTGGAAGCAGTCACTGACGAGGTTCGTCAGCGGATCATGCCCGGCAAGGCCGAAGTGCCCCTCACGCGTTATTTCGAAGCCTTCAGCGCGGCGGTCGAGGTGTTCGGTCGCGGTCAGGTCAGCACATACATCCTTGCCGGACTGGGCGACAGCGAAGCGGCGATCACCGAGATGAGCGAGCGTTTGTGCGAATTGGGCGTGTACCCGTTCGTTGTGCCTTTTGTACCCATAGACGGCACGCCACTGGCCCGTCATCCCAAACCCGACAGCGCCATGATGGCCCGCTTGTACCCGCAGATCGGCGCCAGCCTGCGTCGTCACGGTTTGCATTCCGAACAGATCAACGCCGGTTGCGCCAAGTGCGGCGCGTGCTCGGCACTGAAGAACTACGAGTAAGCCGGTTTACCCAGGGAGAAGCGCTCATGTCCAGCCTTGCCTTTGCTCTTGTCGACAGCACGTTCGAGCCTTTTCGTGCCGGTGAGCTGTTGGTTAAACCAGCCACGGAACATTGGGAGAAACAGGCGTATTACGCACTGCGCCGTGCGGTGTTCTCCGATGAGCAACAACTGTTGGCGCAAGACAAGGACGGTCACGACTTTCAGGCGATTGCGATTGTCGCGTTGGCCGGCAGTTGCGGCATGGCCGATCAGGTGGTCGGCGCGGTACGGATTTACCAGCCCGAACCTGGCGTGTGGTTTGGCGGACGTTTGTGCGTTGCGCCGGCCTATCGACGCCACAGCATGATCGGCAAGGCCCTGGTCAATGAAGCGGTGTCGCGGGCCAAGGAGCTGGGCTGCGAAATCTTTCACGCCACCGTACAAACGGCTAACGAGCTGTATTTCCAGACGCTGCACTGGGAGACCCTGAATCATCTTGAGTTGCTCGGGCAACCTCATTGCCTCATGCAGGCCGATCTGACGCGCTACCCCTTCATGCCGCGTCAGGTATCTCTGCGCACGTTGAAGGCTGCTCGCCATGCGTGAGATCGACGATCTGCCAGCGCTGCTCGAACTGTTGCGCAACACCCCGGCGATGCTCTCCAAACAGGCGATTCAGCAGCCCGCAGCGGTCATCGGCAACGCGGACAAGGTATTGAGTCGTGCCGAGATGTACGCCTTGCCCGGTGACGACACGGCAGCCATTGCCTGCGGCGAGCATTATCAGCTGTTGGCGATTGAAGGCATGTTGCCCGGATTTGTCAGCGCCGCCCCGTGGTTCGCGGGCTGGTCGGC
Source organism: Pseudomonas sp. Irchel 3A5 (assembly GCF_900187575.1). NCBI lineage: Bacteria > Pseudomonadati > Pseudomonadota > Gammaproteobacteria > Pseudomonadales > Pseudomonadaceae > Pseudomonas > Pseudomonas sp. Irchel 3A5. The sequence continues at coordinate 42,324 of NZ_FYDU01000012.1, forward strand.
AGTAATGGCTAACGTCAGCGATATCACCGCCATGGGCGGTCGGGCTACCGCAGTGGTCAATGCGTATTGGCACCATGATCAGGACGCTGCGCAGCAGGTGTTGGCCGGGATTCGCGCCGCGTGTGAAGCCTACGGTTTGGTGCTGGCGGGCGGGCATACCAGCCTGGCCAACGGCAACCCGACGGCGTTGGCTGTGGCGATTACCGGGATCGCCAGCAAATTGTTGTCCAGCCTGCATGTCGCGCCGGGGCAGGTGATTGCCATGGCGGTTGACCTCGAAGGCCAGTGGCACGCGGACACAGCCTATTGGAAGGCCTTCGAGGGTGTCCCGGCTTCACGGCTGCGCAGCAAGCTGGAGGTGTTGCCGCGTCTGGCCGAAGCGCAGTTGCTGCATGCCGCCAAGGACATCAGCAACGCCGGGGTATTGGGCAGCCTGCTGATGCTGCTGGAGGCCACCGGTTGTGGCGGGCATGTGGATTTGAATGCGCTGCCATGCCCGCCGGATGCTGATCCACAGCGCTGGCTGCAAGTCTTCCCCAGCTACGGTTTCCTCATGACTCTGAATGAAAAGGACTGGCCCAGTGTGCAGGCTGCCTTTGCGTTTGAAGGGCTGTGCTGCGAACGCATCGGTCAGGTCAACGCCAGCCCTGAGCTGACTGTGCAGACGGGTTTGCAACACGCGTCATTCTGGAATCTCGCCGAACAGGCCTTCACCGGCTTCAGTTACGCCCACCTTGATCTGTCCGCATTGAATACCCAACAGGAGCACTGACATGCCCGCTGTCAATTTCACCATTCGCTGGCCCAACGGCAAAGAAGCCTCCGGCTATTCACCTTCGACGGTGATCTACGACCACTTGCAGGAAGGCGCCAGTTATCCGCTGGCGGACTTTCTTCAGCGTATCGAAGGCGGACTTAACAAGGCCTCGGAGCGGGTCAGGCAGGTCAAAGGCTTCTACTGCAGCTCGGCGATGGACACCCTCAACTCCCTGAAGGGCCAGGCCATGCGTCAGGAAGACGGCGCGGTGCAGGTGATCAGTATGCGCACTGAAGGCGGCGGGCGGGTGCCTGGCTCGGGATGGAGTTCTTTCTGAAACAAGTGACCTGTAGGAGCTGCCGAAGGCTGCGATAGCGTTATACCCGACACACCGCTTTCGCAGCCTTCGGCAGCTCCTACAGAACGTGCAATCCGTGACTCACCGGAGCTTTCAAATGCCCAACGGTCGTGTGGGAGCCGGGCTTGCCCGCGATAAGAAAGGACACGATTCGATGTTAAACCGCGTCCAGCCTTATCGCGGGCAAGCCCGGCTCCCACAACGGACTCATTTCAATTAAAAATCCCGGAGCCCCCATGACCAACCCCCTCACCTCAATCAAACCACCCCATCACAGCGTAATCATCGTCGGTGGCGGTCAGGCTGGTTTGTCTGCCAGCCATTATTTACAGGCCCACGGCATCGATCACCTGGTAGTGGAAAAGCACAGCCTGACCCATACCTGGCGCACTCAGCGCTGGGATGCTTTCAGTCTGGTGACGCCCAACTGGCAGTGCGCTTTGCCAGGGTATCGCTACGGCGTGGAGCATCAGGGTAAAGATCCCCATGGCTTCATGACCAAGGATCAAATCAACGAGTATCTGGCGGGCTTTGTCGCGTCGGTGAATGCGCCTGCGCTAGAAGGCGTGGTGGTCCAGCGTGTAGTGCCAAGGGCCGCTGGCGGTTTTGAGGTGCATACCTCCAAAGGCGAGTTCACGGCTGATCAGGTAATCGTCGCCTCGGGCGGTTATCACACGCCGATCATCCCGCGTCTGGCCGAGCGTGTATCCGCGCACATCGTCCAGATTCACTCCGAGCAATACCGCAACGCCGAGTCGCTGCCCGAAGGCAATGTCTTGGTGGTGGGCTCCGGGCAGAGTGGGGCGCAGATTGCCGAAGATCTGCATCTGGCCGGGCGCAAAGTCTATCTGGCGGTAGGCGATGCTCCCCGTTGCGCACGTTTCTATCGCGGCAAGGACGTGGTCGACTGGCTGGCCGAGATGGGCTACTACGACATCGGCGTCGACACGCATCCGCTGCGTGAAGGCGTGCGCGACAACACTAATCACTACGTCACCGGTCGTGATGGTGGTCGCGATATCGACCTGCGTCGTTTCGCGGCTGAAGGGATGGAGCTGTTCGGACGTCTGCAAAGCCTGCAGGACAACACGCTGACATTTGCCAACAACCTCAAACACAGTCTCGACAGCGCTGATGCGGTCTATAACCGGATCAATGGCTCTATCGATAAATACATTCTGGAGCACGGCATCGATGCCCCGGTCGGTGAGGTCTATTCGCCGCAATGGACGCCGGAACAGGAGCGGACCGAACTGGATCTGAACGCGGCGGGCATCACCAGTATCGTTTGGTGTATCGGGTTTACGCCCGATTTCACGTGGGTCGAAGCACCGGTGTTCAATGGTCGCGGCCATCCTGGACACAAACGGGGTATCACCGCACAGCCTGGCTTGTACTTCCTTGGCTTGCCGTGGCTGTACACCTGGGGTTCCGGCAGATTTTCAGGTGTGGCGCGGGATGCGGAATATCTGGTGGCGCATATCGCTCAAGCGTTGGCGCCGGTGCGGCGAGTGGGGGCGGGGTAGGCTGCCCCCGTGTCCCTGAAACAGCGCTGTCGCGCAGCAAATACTGACCGGTAGGAGCGCAATTGTTGGCGAGAAGGTCTGCACCGCGGAGGCCCAGGTTTGCCGCGTTCGAAGGTAGGAGGCAACTTGTTGGCGAGAGGGCTGACGCGATTTTCCAGGCATGCCGCCCTCGCGAACAAGTTCGCTCCTACCCCGACCGTAGACGCTCAGGTTTGCCGCGTTCGAAGGTAGGAGGCAACTTGTTGGCGAGAGGGCTGACGCGGTTCTCCAGGCATGCCGCCCTCGCGAACAAGTTCGCTCCTACCCCTGCACCGCGGAGGCCCAGGTTTGCCGCGTTCGAAGGTAGGAGGCAACTTGTTGACGAGAGGGCTGACGCGGTTTTCCAGGCAAGCCGCCCTCGCGAACAAGTTCGCTCCTACCCCGACCGTAGACGCTCAGGTTTGCCGCGTTCGAAGGTAGTAGGCAACTTGTTGGCGAGAGGTTTGACGCGGTTCTCCAGGCATGCCGCCCTCGCGAACAAGTTCGCTCCTACCCCGACCGTAGACGCTCAGGTTTGCCGCGTTCGAAGGTAGTAGGCAACTTGTTGGCGAGAGGTTTGACGCGATTTTCCAGGCATGCCGCCCTCGCGAACAAGTTCGCTCCTACCCCGACCGTAGACGCCCAGGCTAGTCGCGTTCGAAGGTAGGAGGCAACTTGTTGGCGAGAGGGTTTGACGCGGTTCTCTAGGCACGCCGCCTCGCGAACAAGTTCGCTCCTACCCGGGCCGAAGAGGCTCCGGTCTGTTTGATGGGAGCGCATTCCCGTAAGAGTGGCTTTGGCCACTAGAAGGTCAGTGGACAAGCGATACTACGCCGCTTTGGAAACCAGCAGCTCCGGACTGCCCAGCGGATGAGTTTTTGCATCGAAAAAACTCAACTCGGCATCCAGATCACCCAACAACCCGATGTAATGCTGCTTCTGAAACTCGATAAACGCATCACTGCGCGGCAGGACCGATATCGCGATCCGCTTCGGCCTGGCCTGACGGATCGCGGCCATGATATGCGCGTCCTGTTTGCCCAGTGCATGGCCGAAAATACACAGCGCATCGCCGTGTTGCGCCAGTTGCCCATGGCAGAACGACAGGTAATCCGACGTTCGGATGAGCTTCATCTTTTCGGCGCTGGTGCCTTCGCTGATGAACAGCGGCACGTCGTCCAGGGCATTGATAGCGAAGCTGCCCAGCAGCGAACTTTCCGATGACAAAAGCTTGCGCACCGTGCCATCGAGGTTTTTCACCAAGTGCATGCCGCCGTGTAAATACAGGATGCGGGTCGCCTCAGAGCTGGTTCGGGCTGTGTGCAGATTGAACGTCGCCTCGTCGTTGAACAGGTCGTCGAACGGCTCCGGCGCGTGCATCACCGCCCAAAAGGCCAGCAAGTCATAGTTGCTTGAATACACGGTCGCGTAGCGTTGCAACTCGCTGTTCAGCCGGGCGAGGGTATTGGCCTCGATCAGCTTCCACGGAATATGCACCGAACGGATGGCGTGGATCAGCGCTTCCTTGATGGCGAAGTAGCGGTTGCGCGGCGAGGACGAGCTGATGGTCAGCGCAGCATTGACCCGCATCGCTGATTTCAGCGCGGCCAGCACCGGCTCGAAGTTTTGAGTTTCCAAGGCGTTGAACACCGCCAGTTCGGTGCGGCTCATGGGGTTGCTGCGAGTGGTCTGGGACAGGTCGAACAGCGAGTCGTAAGCGAAGTTCTTCCAGACCGCAAGACTCGCACCGTTACCCATCAACAGCCCCCAGCTTTCGTCACGGGCGTTTCGCAGGTCGTTCCAGTCAGCCAGTCCGGCATCCATTTTCGTCAATTGCATCATCTCGCTTCACTACACATTCAAAGATCACCCTTTGGCTGAGCGACAGGGCTAAACGCCGATCATCTTATAGAACGTAGCGAAGAAATGTCGCCTGGTTGCCTTGACGGTCCCGACTATCGAGACAATACTTCGCCTCATATTCATGTAGATGACTAGATAAATACCAATATGAACAAATTATCCAGCGATGAGCGTTTACCTCTTTATCAACGCCTGCGCGACCAGTTGGCCGAGCAGATTGCCAGCAATCGTTGGCGTCCGGGCGAGGCGATTCCCACCGAGGCGGCGCTGTCCAGCGAGTATTGCCTGTCCACCGGCACGGTGCGTAAAGCCATCGACATGCTGGTTGCCGACAATATTCTTGAGCGTCAGCAGGGCCGCGGGACGTTTATTCGCCGCCCGCAATTTGAATCCTCATTGTTCCGCTTCTTTCGTTTTCAGTCCGCTGCTGGCGCCCGCCAGGTTCCGGAAAGCCGAATCCTGTCCATTGAGCCAATGACCGCGCCGTCAGCGGTCAGCCAGGCCCTGGGTCTGGTTCCCGACTCCCCCGTGATCCGCATGGTGCGACTGCGCTTGCTTGAAACGCAGCCCATGCTGGCGGAAGAGATCTGGCTGCCCCGTGTTCAGTTTCAGGCATTGCTGGACAACGATCTGCAGCGCCAGGGGCCGTTGCTGTATCCGATCTACGAAGCGCTGTGCGGCCAGGTGGTCGCTTATGCCGAAGAGACCCTTACAGCCGAGGCGGTCAGTGAAGTGCATGCGCGCCTGTTGCAGATTCCCGTCAACAGTCCGGTGGTGGTGATTGAACGTCTGGCGCGCAACTACGCCGGTGAACCGCTGGAGTGGCGTCGTTCGCGCGGGCACGCCAGCCATTTCCGTTACAGCGTGGAAATCCGCTGACGGTTTGTCCGCAGCTTTTCCGGAATGTACGCGATAGCGTCCTGCTTGACACACCGCCATCGCGGCATCGCGGTGCTCGTGCGCTCCTACAGGGTCCATATTCATTATCTGATTTGAAATGCCGTTTACCTGTAGGAATCGCCCCGGTGTCCCTGACACCACGCTTTCGCGCAGCAAACAGGGGACCTATAGGAGTGAGCTTGCTCGCGATGGCGTCAGGTCAGACGGTAATTCTCAACAGGTCTACCGTTATCGCGAGCAAGCTCAATTCTACAGTTCCAATTTAACTGTTGTTATCGCGCGCGGTCACACCAACGCCACCGTCTGCCGACACTCCAGGCTCAACCTCGCACCACCCAACGGGCTGGTCCCGATGTGCAGGGTGAAACCATGCAGATTGACGATCGCCGCAACGATGGACAGCCCCAGGCCGAAGCCGTGTTTCTGGGTGCTGCCTTCGCTGCGATAAAAACGCTGGAACACCGCCTGGCGTTCGGCTTCAGGAATGCCGGGGCCTGAGTCCTGGACTTCCAGGCAGGTAATGTCGCCATCCGCTCTGGCACTGAGGATCACGCTGCCGCCGGCCGGGGTGAATTTGATCGAGTTGCTGAGCAGGTTGGCCAACGCTTCGAAGAGCAGAGCGCGGTCACCCAGTAGCGGTGGCAACGGATCTTCCACGCGCAGGTACAGGCTGACGCCACCTTCTTCGGCCAGCGGCAGGTAAAAATCATGGACCTCTTGCAGCAGTTCGCCAGGGTCGAGTTCGACAAACGCGGAGCGACGCTGGTGATCCTCGATTTCCGAGATGCGCAGCAAGCCGCGAAAGCGCGCCATCAACGTGTCTGCCTCGGCAATGACCTGATCCATTTGCGTTGCAACCAGGGAGTCCTCCGGTGATTGCTGCTGGATGCGATAGAGTTGCGCCCGCAAGCGAGTCAGAGGCGTGCGCAGGTCATGGGCGATGCTGTCGCAGACGCCTTTGACTTCATTCATCAGCTTCTCGATGCGATCCAGCATGGCGTTGACGATGACCGCCAGCATGTCCAGCTCATCGCGGCGCGCCGACACTGGAAGACGCCGACCCAGATCGCCTGCAACGATTGCCTCGGCGCTGGCCTGAATGCCGCGAATGCGTTGCAGCGGTCGGCGACTCAACAAATGCCAACCAGCGATGCCGGGAATAATCGTCAGTGACAGTCCCCAAAGTAGGGCGCGCAAGATCAGGGTGGTCACAGCAAACAGTGAACCGTTATCGCGTACCAGGACCAGCCAGTGACCGTCGCGGGTCTGGCTGGCGACCGCGTCACAGGTATCCTGCGGCATGTGCGGATCTTCTGAGTCGACGCAGTTGCTCAACTGATGAATCTTGCCGTCCAGCGGCAGGCTCGGAGGTACGGTTGTTATCGGGCCATTGAGCGGGCGCAGTTCCGCATCGAACAGACCATAGGCGTCTACGGCGCGCATGTCGAAGGTCATGCTGGAGGTCAGCGCCTCGATCAACTGCTCACCTTCAAAGCGGGCAAACAGTTGCTGGCGTTGCATGAGGGAGTGGCGAGCAAGGTTTTCCAGGTAGCTGCTGACTTCCCAGTACACCACGCCGATCAGCGTGCAGCTCCAGGCCACGAACAGAAAACTGTACAGCGCCAGTAAACGACTGGTGGAGGAACGCCAGCCCTTAGACGGGTTCAGCAATGACATAACCCGAGCCTCGCACGGTCCGAATCAGTGGAGTCATGCCGGGAGGATCGATTTTTTTCCGCAAACGACCAATGTGTACGTCGATCAGGTTGGTGCCGGGATCGAAGTGATAACCCCAGACTTCCTCGAAAATCATCATGCGGGTGATGATCTGCCCGCTGTTGCGCATCAGGAATTCCAGCAGTTTGTACTCGGTGGGTAGCAGGCTCAGCGGATGTTGACCGCGGCTGGCTTCGCGCTTGATCAGATTCAGTTCCAGATCGGCGACCCGCAGAACGGTTTCGGCAGCGGCCACCGGGTTGCGTCGGCGCAGCAAGACTTCAACCCGCGCTGCCATTTCGTCAGACGCAAAAGGCTTGGCCAGGTAATCATCGCCACCGGCACGCAGGCCGCGCACCCGTTCATCAACATCGGAAAGGGCGCTGATCATCAGAATCGGGGTAAAGATGCCTTGCGCACGCAAGGTGGTGACGATGGCCAGACCGTCTACTTCGGGCAGCATGCGGTCGAGGGTGATCAGGTCGTAATCGCCGCTTACCGCGCGGGCAAGGCCTTCGCGGCCGTTATCGACCCAGTCCACCTCAAGGCCATGGTTGCTCAACTCCGCAACGATTTCCTGGGCGGTCACGGCATCGTCTTCAATGGTCAGAATTCGGGTCATCTTGCCTGCCTGAAGGGGGTTACAGCCAAAAAACCTATTCTCGCTGATGTGACCTGAACATTTTCTGAAAGAATTTTCATCTGGTACAGGTTTTCAACTTGAATGTGATCTCCAGTTGGAGCAAGGCTTGTGTGGGAGCGGTGCTTGCCCGCGATAAACGATAACGCGGTATGTCTCTTAATCGCGTCTCATGTATCGCGGGCAAGCACCGCTCCCACAGGAGATAGCATTCCAGTACAGGGGCAGCATTCCTGTTCAGATTACTTGGAGGTAGCAGCAGCCTGCTCTTCTTCTTTCAGTCGCTTCTTTTCTTCAATTCGTTTCAACCGGTCCCGCTCCAGCTTGGCAGTGGTGTCTTTTTCGCTGCGGATCTGCGCATGGCTGAGAATGGCGAAGATGAAGCTGCCGCCAATGATGTTACCGGCGAGCGTTGGCGCCGCGAAAACCAACCAGAAATCACTCCAGGACAACTCGCCGGCAAACACCAGATATGATGCTTCGGCCGAGCCCACCACGATGTGGGTGAAATCACCGAGGGCCATGAGATAAGTGATCAGCACGATGATCCAGATCTTCGCGGCTTCCATGGAAGCGATCATCCACACCATGGTGGCGATCATCCAGCCGGACACGATGCCTTTGGAAAACATGTGAATGACGTCGTTTTCCATCACCTTGCGGCCGATTTCCAGAAATGCCTTGTCGGTCTGGCTATCGAAAATCGGCAAATTCAACATCACATAAGCCACCAGCAACGTGCCGCACAGGTTGCCGAAGAGGACTACACCCCACAACCTGAACAACCGGCCGAGGTTGCTCAAGGTCGGCTTGCTCATGACCGGCAGCACCGCCGTCAGGGTGTTTTCGGTGAACAGTTGCTGACGAGCGAGGATCACCGCGAGAAAACCGGCGGAATAACCGAGGCTGGCGATGACATGGCTGGATTCGATATCCGGCAAGCGCGACTTGAATAATCCCATGGCCATCAACGACAGGCCCATGGTCAAGCCCGCAGCCAGCGCCGACCACCAGAGTGCCGCAACACTTCGCTCCAGCTCATGATCGCCCTGAATGCGAATGGTCTCGTGGAGCACCGCCGCACGGGGCGGCTGGTTCTCGTCGACTTCGCGTTCTTCTTCTGCGGATAACCCGGGGGTTCTGCCTTCTGTTTTGTCTTCCATACAACATCCTTAAATGCGAGTGAAGGCGTAGATGTTTTAATGCTGCGCCGGGCTGATGGTTGAGACACAATTCACCGCGGGTCGTTCGCTGGTGGGCGTCCGGGTCAATCATAAAAAGCCATCATTAAAAGGAGAGAGTCGTGACGTTGCAGATTCGTGAAGCTACCAGAGCTGATGCCAAGGTAATTCTGGGCTTCATTACTGAACTGGCCATTTATGAAAAGGCCGAACATGAAGTGCTGGCGGACGTCTCTGATATCGAGCGTAGCCTGTTTGACGAAGCCTCTCCGGCAAAGGCGTTGATCTGCCTGCTGGATGACCAGCCAATCGGTTTTGCCGTGTATTTCTTCAACTATTCCACATGGCAGGGGCGTAAAGGCTTGTACCTGGAGGATCTGTTTGTGTCACTCGAACATCGCGGTGTCGGTGCAGGCAAATACCTGTTGCGCCACCTGGCGAAAGTCGCCCATGACACCGGATGCGGCCGTTTCGAATGGAGCGTGCTGGACTGGAATCAGCCTGCCATCGATTTCTACAAGTCCATTGGCGCAGAGCCGCAGGACGAGTGGGTGCGGTATCGAATGGAAGGGGCGAGCCTCAAGCACTTCGCGCTGGGCGGCTCTTGAGCTGAGCCCTGAACCCTGTGGTGACACAGCAGTCAGACTGCTATCGCCGCGTTCCTCAGGATTGTTAAATGCTCAGTCGCACCGTATTTCCCGTGTTCATGGCTGCTTTGGCAGGTGTCTCACCCGTACAGGCCGATGAGGCATTACGGTTGGAGCGGATGCAGCGTTGTGACGATCTGCTGGCCCGCGATCAGCAAACGTTCTGCCTCGGCGCACGCGGTCTGAAACCCGGGGCTGTGCAGCTCAAGCTGGATGGCAAAGCGGTGCCCGGCCAGGTGATTGAGCGTGATGGTGAGCGTCTCAAGTTGCGCCTGAGCGCTGCTGACTGGCGCAGCGGCCCATTGTGGCTGGAGCAGGAGGGGCAGAGCAGCAATGCCGTGTGGCTGAGCATGGCAGGCAGTCACGTATTGGCAGCCACGCCACAGCAAGTCGCCAAAAACATGGACGGCCTGACCAGTTACGTGGATCTGGTCAGTGTCATCATTGAAGAAAAATTCCAGGGCGCGGAAGAGGCGGAGCGCATTGCGAAAAAGTACGGCGCCACAGTCGTCGGTTCCATCGCGCCGCTCAACACTTATCAATTGCGCCTGCCAGTGACTGATCTGGTGCAGCGCGACGCCATGGTGCTGCGCATGGGCAGTGAGGTCAGTGTCGATGCAGTGGTGGTCGAGGAGTCGGCCGCTGAATCCCCCGAAGGCGAAGCCGCTCCCAGCGATGGCAAGCAGGCCAAGCCGACTCAGGATCAGTGGGCGGCCAACCGTTTCATGGACGCGGTCAACTACTATCAGCGCAGGATTCCCGCCGTCACGTCGCCGATCAAGCCGGTGCCGATCCGCATCGGGATCATCGAGCGCGAAGTGGACTTCGATTCTCCGGACTTTGCCGATTACCTGGGTAACTGCAAATCAGGCAAACCGCGCACCTGCCTGTACGCCCGTGACGCGAAAAAGCCTGACGGGCACGGCTCCACCGTGGCAGGCATTCTCGCAGCGGACACTGCGAAAGGCGGCAATAGCGGGTTTCTGCGCGCGCTGGATGGCGTAAGTGATGGCTTCGAGGTCATCGTCGAGCGCAACTCCGATGCCGGTATCACGGCGAACGTCGCGGCATCGGTGAATCTGGTGGAAGACGGCGCGCGGGTGCTTAACTGGAGTTGGGGGCTGCACCGGGTCGGCGCGAAAAACGTCGAGGGCGATGAGGTGGACTCGTTGCTCAGGTCTGGCATCGCCATGTCCGGCTATGAAGAACTGCTGGAAGAGTTTTTTCTCTGGCTGCGGCGCAAGCACCCCGACGTGGTGGTGATCAACTCGGCGGGTAACGGCTCGTCGTTCTCCGGCACGGATGAGTACCGCTTGCCGTCTTCGTTCATCACGGATCAGTTGCTTGTTGTGGGTGGGCATCAGCGCAGCAAGGATGACGATCTGCCCATCGATGACCCGGCTTACGTCGAGAAACGTGAGTCATCCAACGTTGACAGCCGCGTCGATATCATGGCGGCAGCCTGCACACGGGCATCGACCCTTACAGCGGGTGAGCAGGGCGCGGTGCATTGCGGTACTTCCTACGCCACGCCGATGGTCACCGGGATTGTCGCGGCCATGCTGTCGATCAACCCGAAGCTGACCCCGGAGCAGCTGCGCATGCTGTTGCGCCGCAGCGCCATGCCCATTGGTGGCAACTTCGATTTCGAAGCCATGGATGCCGATGACCTGACGGCGCCAATCCTGCCCTCTGAGCGCAATTATCAGATGGACGACAAGAACATCGGTCGCTCCGCGCGTCTGGACATGCAGAAGGCGCTGGATCTGTCGGTACAGAGCCTCAAACGGGAGCGATGATCCGCTGTAGTTGAGCGGCTATTTGAGCAATTCGCTGCTTTCGATGCGGGTCACGCCCGCCGCAGTCATGTCCTGCCAGGCTTTGTTCAGCGAGCCATTCATGTCGATGGCGCGGCAGGCGTCGGCGATGACCAGGGTGGTGAACCCGGCGGCTCTGGCATCCAGTGCTGACCATGCCACGCAGAAGTCCAGCGCCAGGCCTGCCACGAACACGTTCTGGACGCCGCGCTCCTTCAGGTAGCTGGCCAGACCCGTCGGTGTCTCGCGGTCGGCTTCGAGAAACGCTGAATAGCTGTCGATGTGCGAGTTACAGCCTTTGCGCAAAATCAACTGCGCATGGGGCAGGTCCAGATCCTCATGCAGTTGTGCGCCGTGGCTGCCTTGAATGCAGTGGTCCGGCCAGAGGGTTTGCGGACCATAGGGCAGGGTAGTGATCTCGAATGGCAAGCGGCTCGAATGGCTGGAGGCAAACGAGATATGCCCCGCTGGATGCCAGTCCTGCGTGATGACCACGCCTTGAAATTGCTGACCGAGACGGTTGATCAGCGGCACCAATGCATCACCCTCGGCCACTGCCAGCGCGCCTCCGGGCATGAAGTCGTATTGCATGTCGATGACCAGCAGCACGCTGTCGAGACCGAATGCGTTTGGGTTCATGGTGTGTCTCCTGAGTTTTTACCGATACGCTCTCGTAGGACCGGCTTTAGCCGGGAGGGCGGTATTTCTGACCAAAGATATTTAGGGGATGTACCGACGTCCTCCCGGCTGAAGCCAGTCCTACAGGACTTGCGTTCCAGTAAGGGAGTGCGGTTCGACTCTAACCAAACACCCGAATCGGCGCACCCGCACTCCACGCCTGAATATCTTCAATCATCTGGCCATAGAACATCCGGTAGTTGTTCTCCGTGACATAACCCACATGCGGCGTCGCGAGCAGGTTATCCAGTGTCCGAAAAGGATGCTCGACAGGTAGCGGCTCGATGGCAAATACATCCAGCGCCGCACCGGCGATGCGCCGCTGTTGCAGGGTTTCAATCAGTGCAGCCTCGTCGACGATAGGCCCGCGCGAAGTGTTGATCAGGTAAGCCGTCGGTTTCATCCAGCCCAGCGCCTGAGCATCCACCAACCCACGGCTGCGATCGCCGAGCACCAGATGGATCGACAGAATATCCGACTGCTCGAACAGCTCCTGCTTGCTGACATACGTCACGCCGGATTCAGCGGCTGCTTCAGCCGTGAGGTTTTCACTCCAGGCAATGACTTTCATGCCAAATGCCAGACCATAGCGGGCGATCCATTTGCCAATGCTGCCGAGTCCGAGAATACCCAGGGTTTTACCATGCAGATCACTGCCAATGCCGATCTGCCACTGACCGCTGCGTAACGAATTGGCTTCGTCCACCAGATTGCGGGTTACACCCATGATCAGCGCCCACGTTAGCTCCGGTGCGGCGTGCTTGTAGCTCTCCGTACCACACACCTGAATGCCCAGGCGTCCGGCGGCTTTGACGTCAATCGCCGCGTTGCGCATGCCGCCAGTCACCAGCAGTTTGAGGTTTGGCAATTGGCTGAGCAGGGCGTCATCGAAAATCGTCCGCTCGCGCATCACACAAATCACCGTGAAGGCCTGCAAACGTGCCGCCATGGTGGCGGTATCGGCAGGGTATTCATGAAGAAAGCTGACTTCGCCGATGCTGTTCAGGACCGACCAGTCCACGACGTCACTGGCTACGGATTGCCAGTCATCCAGCACTGCGATTTTCGTTTGCGTCATCTCGGGTTCGCCTTTGCCGCGTTTTCAGAATTGTGTTGCCACATTAGCGCCAGATTTCCCCTTAGCCAAACAGCCCGGCAGCAAGATTGATCGAAAAACCGAGAATCGCCGTGTTGAAGATGAAACCGATCAGGCTCTGGGCCAGGACGATCCTGCGCAGGCCTGGCGTCGCGACGCCCACGTCCGAGGTTTGCACCGCGACGCTGAGGGTGAAGGAGAAATACAGGAAGTCCCAGTAGTCCGGGTGCTTCTCGCCATCTGCGAAGCGCAGGGCTGGTTCTTTACCTTTCCAGGTATAAAACAGGCGGGCGTAATGCAGGCTGAAAATCACCCCGGTGACCAGCCACGAGCCTACGACTGTCAGGGCGGTGAAGGCGTAGTGAAGCGCCCGGTCATCCGTGGTCATCGCCTTGCTGCCAGCCAGTTCCAGGGTGATTGCCGCGAGGCTGGCCAGCGCTGCTACGCACACAGTGACCAGTACCAGACCGGCGTTTTCATCTTCGACCATGGAGATACGTTCCGCGTCGGCCGCATTGGTGCGAAACGTGCGGATCAGGATCAATACCAGATACACCCACACGGCGACGTTCCAGGCAATCAGGCACTTGCTGGTGATGGATATCTGCGGAGTGATGATTGCTGCGGCAAGCCCGCTGGCGAGACCCAGCGCGGTGGCGATGCTCAAACGTGGATGGGTGTGAGCGATATGGGACATGGGCCGGACTTCATGACGGATGATTCACGAACATTAGCACGGGCTTTTATGGCGGAATAAAAAACGACGCGCAAGGGGGTTACGCGTCGTATGCCAGCTTGGCAAGGATTTCAGTTCTTCGGTAGGAGCGAACTTGTTCGCGAGACGGCAGGCCTGCGTACGTAGCTGCGACGACTCGCCAACAAGTTGGCTCCTACCGGAATAGCGTTCATTCAGGTGGTGATGGATGTCACCGCACCAGACACGGCTGCTTGTTGTTGAATTTCCAGTCCGGCACCAGGAACTGCATGGCGACGCCATCGTCACGAGCACCCAGGCCCATGCCTTTGTAGAGTTCGTGCGCCTTGTGCACCTGATCCATGTCCAGCTCGACGCCCAGCCCCGGTTTCTTCGGCACTTGCACGGCGCCGCCCACAATCTGCAATGGTTCGCGGGTCAGACGCTGGCCGTCTTGCCAGATCCAGTGAGTGTCGATGGCGGTGATATCTCCCGGTGCGGCGGCGGCCACATGGGTGAACATCGCCAGGGAAATATCGAAATGGTTGTTGGAATGCGAGCCCCAGGTCAGGCCCCATTCGTTGCACATTTGCGCCACCCGCACCGAACCCTGCATGGTCCAGAAGTGTGGGTCGGCGAGTGGAATGTCCACCGACTGCAGCTGAATCGCATGGCCCATTTCACGCCAGTCGGTGGCGATCATGTTAGTGGCGGTTTTCAGGCCGGTCGCACGGCGGAACTCAGCCATGACTTCACGACCGGAGAAACCGTTTTCCGCGCCGCAGGGGTCTTCGGCGTAGGCCAGCACATGGTGCTGATCGCGGCACAGACGAATCGCTTCTTTCAGTGACCACGCGCCATTCGGGTCGAGAGTGATCCGGGCGTCCGGGAAGCGTTCGGCCAGGGCGGTGACGGCCTCGATTTCCGCGTCGCCGCTGAGCACGCCGCCTTTCAGTTTGAAATCCTGAAAGCCGTAGCGCGCCTGGGCCGCTTCTGCGAGACGAACGACCGCCTCCGGCGTCAGGGCCTCTTCATGGCGGACACGGAACCAGTCGTTATCGGCATCCGGTTCATTGCGGTAATCCAGATTGGTTTTGCCCTGATCACCTACGTAGAACAGGTAGCCAAGCATTTTCACTTCGTCGCGCTGCTGGCCTTCACCGAGCAGGGCTGCGACCGGCACGTCCAGGTGCTGACCGAGCAAGTCCAGCAGTGCTGCCTCCAGCGCCGTCACGGCGTGAATGGTGATGCGCAGGTCAAAGGTCTGCAAGCCGCGCCCGGCGGAGTCACGTTCGGCAAATGTTTTACGAACGTCGTTGAGAATCTTTTGATAGGTGCCAATCGAGCTGCCCACCACTAACTGCCGCGCATCTTCCAGCGTCTGGCGAATGCGTTCGCCGCCCGGCACTTCACCTACGCCGGTGTGCCCGGCATTGTCCTGCAGGATGACGATGTTGCGGGTGAAGTAGGGGCCATGGGCGCCGCTGAGGTTGAGCAGCATGTCGTCATGACCGGCGACCGGGACGACCTGCATGCTGGTGATAACAGGTGCTTTGCTCAGGTTCTGATTCATTGTTATAGGTCCTTTTAATAATCGTAGCGGGCGGTCAAGAGTGGGCGGCCGTTGGAGCCGTTGGCTCTGCCGGGATCTTGCCGGGCTTCGGTGTATTGCGTGCAGCGAAAACGATGATGGCGGCAATGATTGAGGTAGCCGTCAAACCATACAGGCCGCCCTGGATCGAGCCGGTGTGTTGTTCCAGCAAGCCGAACGTGGTGGGCGCGACGAAACCGCCGAGGTTTCCTACCGAGTTGATCAAGGCAATCACCGCCGCCGCGATACGAGCGTCCAGGTAAGCCTGGGGAATGGGCCAGAACAGCGACGATGCGGACTTGAAGCCTAGTGCAGCAAAGCAGATCGCAACGAAGGCAAACACCGGGCTGCCCGTTGTGGACATGAACATCCCGGCAGCCGCGATCAGCAATGCAGCGGCGACCCAGGCCTGTTGACGCTTCCACTTGGCTGACATGGCGGCAAAAGCGTACATGCCGACGATCGACAGCAACCAGGGAATCGAGTTGAACAGCCCGACCTGGATGTCACTGAGGTCACCCATCTTCTTGATGATGCTTGGCAGCCAGAAGGTCGCAGCATAGATCGTCAGCTGGATGAAGAAGTAAATCAGGCAGAACAGGATGATCTGCCGATCCTTGAGCAACTTGCCAATGGACGCTTTGACCGGATTGGCAGCTTCACGCGCCCGTTGCTCTTCATCAATCGCGTTGACCAGTGCGTCCTGTTCTTCGCGGGTCAGCCATTTGGCGTCATGGGGTTTGGAGTCGAGCCAGAACCAGACAAAAGCACACAGGCCTACCGAGAACATGCCCTCAATGAAGTACATCCACTGCCAGCCTTTCATGCCGAACCCGCTGATCTGCAGAAGCAGGCCAGAGAGCGGACCGGAAATCAGCGAGGCAATGGCCGAGCCGCTGAGGAAGATCGCAATGGCTTCGCCGCGCTCTACACCCGGCAACCAGCGGGTGAAGTAATAGATTACGCCCGGGAAGAAGCCTGCTTCTGCAACACCCAGCAGGAAGCGCAGGATATAGAAGTGGGTTTCGTTCTGGATGAAGGCCATGCAGGTGGCGACGATGCCCCAGGTGAACATGATCCGTGTCAGCCAGATGCGGGCACCGACTTTTTGCAGAAGCATGTTGGAAGGGACTTCGAACAACGCGTAACCGATGAAGAACAGGCCGGCACCAAAGCCATAGGCGGCTGCGCCGATGCCCAGATCGTGTTCCATGTGCGAGCGCACAAAGCCGATGTTCACGCGGTCAATGTAGTTGACGATAAACATGATGACGAACAGTGGCAGGATGTGGCGTTTGACCTTGGAGACAGCTGAAACCAAAGTCGAATCGGCCCCATCACCCGTCCGGGTACTGGATGCGTTCAAGGGTGAATCTCCCACTCGTTATTTTTATGCGGGTCAGTACAAGCTGCTGGCTTGTGTTGATGGACATCATACAAGTAGATATTGGGTGCGCAAGAGGCATTTAGCTGGTTTTTGCGGAAATTTCTGCGAAGTAATCCTGGTCGTCTGGCGAATTTTAAATGGACTGAACAAGTGCGGATTTTGTTTATTAATATATTTAAAACAAAGGCTTATGAGTTATTTGCAGCTGAATTTTTATTAGTTCGTCATTTCCTGATTTTTTCAGAAATCTTCGTCAGGCCTTGAGTCATGGCGCTTTCGGGGACGTGTCGAGTCGGCCTGACTTGATGTGTTGTCATACAAGTCAGATGAGTTCATCCGGGTTTGCTTGTATGACAAGCAGCTTCTTTGCGGTGCTATGATCCCGGCAAAATTGGCGTCCAGGACAGGTCTTCATGCAACAGCCCACGCGTCAGGCACCGAAGCGCCGACCTCACAATCTGGCGACGGATCTGGTGACCGAACTGAGTCAGCGGATTCTGCTCGGCAAGATCCCGCCGGGGCAGAAGCTGCCTTCGGAAAATCAGATCGTTCGTGAGCACGGTGTCAGCCGCACGGTAGTTCGCGAGGCCATCTCCAAATTGCAGGCTTCCGGTCTGGTGGAAACCCATCACGGCGTCGGCACATTCGTGCTGGAACGGGGCAACCAGACAGGGCTGCATCTGAAGGTTGAAACCGCCGCCAGTGTGCGAGACATGATCGAGTTGCGTATCGGTCTGGAAACCCAGGCCGTGGCTCTGGCGGCGTTGCGCCGGACCGACGAGCAGCTGGCCGCGATGCGCCAGGCCCTGGATGACTATCAGGACCTGTTGGCCAATGAGGATAGTTGCGTGGAGGCCGACTGGCGCTTTCACATGCTGATCGCGGAAGCCACCGGCAACTCGTATTACACAGAAATCATGCAGCACCTGGGCAGCGCGATCATCCCCCGCAGTCGCATTGCCTCAAGTGAAAGGGCAGGCGCCAACCTCGCTCATCACGGGTATCTGGCCAATCTGGAACACGAGGCGCTGCTCGCCGCGATCCGCCGCCAGGACCCGGATGCAGCCCGTGCAGCGATGTGGACGCACTTGAGTAACAGTCGCGAACGCTTCGCGCCGCTGGATTGAGTGGTTGCCCGCAAGCTGACGTGGGACCGGCTTTAGCCGGGAAGGCGGTATCTCTACCGACCCTTTTTAGTGACTGTACTGGCCTATTCCCGGCTAAAGCCGGTCCCACGTCAGAGTAATGCGCTATTTAGAAAACTTCTGCGCATCCCCCAGCACCTGCAGCATCACCCCCGTCTGCCACTCGAACCAGGGATTGAACGTCAGGCGCGCATGGACTTTGCCCGCTTCGCGGTAACCCCAGTCCGAATACCACACCTGATCACCCGCCAGGCATTTCTGCATGTCGGTCGTTTCCTGACCGTTCCAGCAAATGCGCTGCTTGCCATTCACGCCGTACAACGGATTTTCCGGGGAGAACAGCAGGCCCATGTGCGAGAACTGGCTGATTCGGTATTCAGGCAGGTAGTCCTTGCGCACCAGTACACGGGGCGTTTGTGCGGCGTCCTTCGGGCTGTCTCCGTACCAGATCAGCCGACTCGCGGGGTTGCTGAAACGCTGATTGAAATTGTCCAGGACGTAGTAGGTGTCCAGCACCGAGTCGTGCTGGGTAATGGCGATGAACACCGGCTTGTCGTAGCGGCGCTCGCTCAGGCGATCTTGCGCCAGCACGCTGCTGCGATAGAACTGGGCAAAGCCATTAGTGGGCACATTCAGGTAGCGCAGCGGTGTTTGCAGTGGGCGTAGCGGGTCTTTGGGGCTTGCCAGCCACGGGCGCGCCCACGCGATCCACTGCGTCGCCCAGGCGTAGGGGCTGTCGGAGCGAAAGGCCGGAGAGAACAGCACCAACCCGGCGATTTCGTCGTGATCGTAGGCGTAGTCCAGCACCAGATTGGCCCCGGTGGAAAACCCGCCGAGATACACCTTGGGCACTTCACGGCTAAGCGTTTGCGCTTGTTCCCGAACCACGCTCTGCCACTGCTCCAGCGTGACATCGAGCATGTCCGACGGCTGCGTACCGTGACCGGGCAGCAGCACGGTACGCACCAGAAACCCCTGAGCAGCAAGCTGTGCGCCGATGTCATGAAACGACCACGGCGAGTCACCCAGACCATGAACCAGCAAGACGCCGCCTTTGGGCGTAGCTGTTGGTCGCCATTCCTGTGGCGCGTTCCATTGCAGCTCGGCGGTACGGTCCGCAGTCTGGAAACTTCGGTGCTGCTGTATCCATTCCAGCGTCTGCTGACGATAGTCGGCAAAGCTCTGTGTCGGATGATCGTTGCTGGCCGATGACGCGCAGGCCTGAAGTGCAAGTAGGGCGGGGAACAGGCATACGATTCGGTGTTTGGCCAAGATTCGGGGTTCTCTTCAGCGTGTGATTACGAGATGAACTGCACTTTGCCACGAGCGTTCCGTCGGCTGCCAGCTTCCGTTTGCTCGCGATAGCGTCAGTTCATGCGATAAATTTGTCGACCAGGAAATCGAATCGCGACCAAGCTCACTTTCATCAAACAAACGACAACTATCTGATTTGGAATACTTGTCTGTAGGAGCTGCCGAAGGCTGCGAAGCATTTCTCCTGACACACCGCGATCGCAGCCTTCGGCAGCTCCTACAGATTTTTATATTTGCTGCGCGACAGTGCGGCGTCTGGACGACGGGGCTGTTCCCGCAGGAAATGCGCACTGGTGCTGTCGGGTCGATGCGCTCGGTCTATGTACGTGACCCGGATTTGAATCCGATCGAAATCCCGGAGCAGGTTTAAGTTTTGTGTGGCTGGCTTCAGCGCACCAATCCCAGCCGCTCATGCCACTCGGCAATGGATTCTTTCGGGTACTCATCGAATTGCTTGTCGCCGTCGTGCACGTACACCTCGACCCAGGATGCCTTGGAGTCCAGTAGCAGGTGAGTATTCTCTGGTGGCGATGGCAGTGCCGTGTCGATGGCTGACGCAAACGGGTGAATCAGCTCGGGCCATTCCGGGCTGAACAACCACAGGCCGCTGCCGCACAATTTGCAGAAATGCCGCTCGGCGCTGCTGACTCTGACGTGATGGTCTTCGCGGATTTTCGCGTGATAAATCGAAATGTTTTCCCGGCCTTTAACCTTCAGGCTTTTCGCGTCGCCGCCCAGATTGATCGAATAGCCGCCTCCACCCTGCGTTTTGCGGCAGATCGAGCAGTAGCAGCGTTGATAAGGGTAGGGATGGGCGCTGTTGAGGCTGAACTCGACTTCGCCGCAATGGCATGAACCTTCCAGATGCATGATGTGTTCTCCGTTAAAACGCTCAGGAGCCTGGCGTGTCTTTGGTTAAGCCTTAAGGTCTAGACAAAGTTATTGCCGGTTTGCACAGAGCGTTCGTCGGCCCCGGACAATCTGTTTGGGAAATATTCGGAAATAATCGCCGCCTCAGCCTGCTTCCTCGCTCAAGAATGCCGCTCGTCGGTCGATATTTGAGTTGTCCTACAACTTTACGTTGCCCAGTTTGACCCTCCTGCCAATAACAAGAGCTCCCCTCATGAACCTACGCAATTTGACCATCGCCCGCCGAGCCGGTCTTGGCTTCACGCTCATCTCCTTGCTGGTCGCCTTGCTTGGCTGGTTTGCCATGGTTCAGATGTCGACGATTCGTCAGAGTGAGGTCGCGGTTGAAACCAACTGGTTACCCAGCATGCGTGTCGTCGGTGATATTCGTGAAAACATGCTGCGCATTCGCACGATTTCTTTGCGTATGGCCCTGGACCCGGACCCTAAAAATATTCCGACGTATCGCAGCCAGCTCGACGTACGCAATCAGGATCTAAACAAGAAGCTGGACACTTTCGCTTCGTTCGTTGATACCCCGGAGGAAAAAGTCCTCAGTGATCAGTTTCGGGCAACGTTGGGTGAGTATCAGAAAGCGCTCGATAAATCATTTGTAATCGCTGCGCAGAACGACCGTGAGGCGCTGAACAAGTTACTCCTGGTGGACATGAAGACCATCGTCGATGGCTCAGGCAAACAGCTGTCTGATCTGGCCGATTTTTATGTCCAGCGTGTGGATGCAGAGGGCAAGGCTGCCGAACAGCAGTACGATCAGTCGCGCAACATCGTGTTCATTTTCGTGGTGATTGCTGGCCTGGGCACCATTGTCCTGGCCTTGCTGCTGACCCGCAGCATCGTGCGTCCGCTGGAGGTGGCCGTGACGGCCGCGGAAAACGTCGCCAATGGTGATCTGACTCAACGCATCACGGTGGATGGCAGCGATGAAGTGACCCGTTTACTGGTTGCGCTGGACAAGATGCAGGGCAACTTGCGCGCGGCCATGCAGCACATTGGCAGCTCCGCGACACAGCTTGCTTCGGCTGCCACCGAGCTGAACTCGGTGACCGAAGACAGCTACCGCGGCTTGCACCAGCAGAATGCTGAAATCGATCAAGCGGCGACGGCTATCAACGAGATGACTTCGGCGGTGGAAGAAGTGGCGCGCAACGCCGTGTCCACCTCCGATGCATCGAACCACTCCAATCGTTCGGCTCTGGCGGGTCAGGCGCGGGTCGTGGAAACCGTGCAGTCAATCCAGACCCTGACCGATAACGTCCAGGCGACTTCGGCGCTGGTGCAGAGCCTGGCTGATCAGTCGCAGGATATTGGCAAGGTGCTCGACGTGATCCGCTCCATTGCCGAGCAGACCAACCTGTTGGCACTCAACGCGGCGATTGAAGCAGCGCGGGCGGGTGAATCCGGGCGTGGTTTCGCCGTCGTGGCGGATGAGGTCAGGGCTCTGGCGCATCGCACCCAGCAGTCCACCCTGGAAATCGACAAGATGGTCAGCGCCATGCGCAGCGGTTCTGCTCAGGCACTGGAATCCATGCTGACCAGCAGCGAACGCGCTAACGAAACCCTGACTCTGGCTCAAGGTGCCGGTGCATCGCTGACGGATATCACCTCATCCATCAACCAGATTTCGGAACGCAACCTGGTCATCGCCAGTGCGGCCGAAGAGCAGGCTCAGGTTGCTCGGGAAGTGGATCGCAACATCGTCAACATCCGCGACCTGTCCATGCAGTCGACCCAGGGTGCCAACCAGATCAGTGCGTCCAGCAACGAGCTGTCGCGCCTGGCGGGTGATCTGAATCAGGTGGTGGCGCGCTTCAAGGTCTGATTTGCTGCTGTATTGCCTGGCGCTTGCTCCTTGCAGGTTATGCCGGGCATGATTCGCCTCTGCTCAATGACAGAGGCGAGACAGCTTCATGGACAATAAGAACAATCTTTTCAGCAGTTGGCTTCGCGCCCCCGGTCACCATGAGTGGCTGGCCCGCGAAGGCAATCGACTCCTGACCTTCGCCAAGGCCTCGCGGCTGCCCCAAGGGTTTGGCAATCTTGATGAGCATGGCGTCCTGCCGGAAAACGCTCACGCCGAAACCATGAACACCGCTCGCATGACCCACAGCTTCGCCATGGCTCACATCCGCGGCATACCCGGCTGCGCCGCATTGGTGGACCACGGCATCGCGTCGCTGGCAGGGCCGCTGCGGGATGCAGAGCATGGTGGCTGGTTCAGTGCGCCCCTCACTCACCAGAGTAAAACCGACAAGCAGGCTTACTTGCATGCCTTCGTCGCATTGGCGGCCAGTTCGGCTGTCGTTGCAGGTCGGCCGGGCGCGCAGGCGTTACTGTCGGATGCCATCGAGGTGATCCAGCGTCGTTTCTGGAGTGAGGAGGAGGGCGCGATGCGCGAGTCCTTCGCTCGCGACTGGACGCAAGAGGAAACCTATCGCGGAGCCAACAGCAACATGCACAGCACCGAGGCCTTTCTTGCCTTGGCCGATGTGACCGGCGATGCCCAGTGGCTGGATCGGGCCTTGCGGATTGTCGAGCGGGTGATTCACGGTCATGCGGCTGCCAATGACCATCAGGTGATCGAGCACTTCAGCCTCTCCTGGGAGCCCTTGCCAGAGTACAACCATGACAATCGCGCCGACGGATTCCGCCCGTACGGCACGACGCCGGGGCACGCCTTCGAGTGGGCGCGGCTGCTGTTGCACCTGGAGGCGTCGCGTCAGCGTCTGAAGCTGCCGACCCCGTCGTGGCTGCTGGTTGATGCACGTCAGTTGTTTGCCAATGCGTGTCGTGATGCCTGGAATGTCGACGGCCTGCCTGGCGTTGTCTACACCCTGGATTGGCAGAAGCAGCCGGTGGTGCGTCATCGTCTGCATTGGGTCCATTGCGAGGCCGCCGCTGCAGCCGCCGCGTTGTTGCAGCGCACGGACGAAAAGCAGTATGAGGACTGGTATCGCCGCTTCTGGGAGTTCAACGAAACGTTATTCATTGATCGCGAGCTGGGCAGCTGGCACCACGAGCTCAGCCCGCTCAACCAGCCCAGTGCGGATATCTGGGGCGGCAAGCCGGATCTGTATCACGCGTATCAGGCGACGTTGTTGCCGGTATTGCCGCTGGCACCGAGTCTGGCGAGTGCGTTGGCGGGGATGGGCTGAGTCAATGCGGTCTCACGTAAGGCAATGATTCCCTGTGGGGGACTCTATGTTCGCTCGCAAGCCGACGTGGGACCGGCTTTAGCCGGGAAGGCTTCATGACTGACGACGGAAATGCAGCGACTGTACCGGACCATTCCCGGCTAAAGCCGGTCCCACGACAGTGAATCCTGTGGGAGTGCCGCTCGCCGCCTTCTCGATCCCACACTAATCCCCCATCTCCAACTCTACCCACGTCGGTGCATGGTCGCTGGGATGTGGCTCGTTCCGCGGCCAGTGGTCCACCCCGGCACGCTCCAGCCGTGTGCTGGTTTCTGCGTTGAGCAGCAAGTGATCAATGCGCAAACCAGAGTTGGTTTCCCAATGTTTACGAAAATAATCCCAGAACGTATAAATCGGCTCGTCCGGAAAGCACCTGCGCAGCGCATCGGTCCAGCCCTGGCTCAGCAGGCGCTGAAAGCACTCGCGACTCTCCGGCTGAAGGAGTGCGTCCTTGAGCCATGACCGCGTGTTGTAAATATCCTCGTCGGTCGGCACCACATTGTAATCGCCTGCCAGCACCACCGGATGCCCGCTGGAATAGAGCGACTCGGCATGCTCGATAAGCTTTTCGAACCATGCCAGTTTGTAATCGAATTTTGGCCCCGGCTGAGGATTGCCATTGGGCAGGTACAGGCAGCCGACGATTACCCCGTGCGCTGCCGCTTCGATGTAGCGACTCTGACTGTCCTGTTCAAAGCCGGGCAGGCCGCGACGAATTTCCAGTGGCTCCATGCCCTTGGCCAGAATCGCCACGCCATTCCACGAAGGCTGTCCTTGCCAGATGGCGCCGTAGCCCGCGTCACGTATTTCATCGATGGGGAAGGCCAGGTCGGCGGCTTTCAATTCCTGCAGGCAAACCACGTCCGGACTTTCGCGGCGCAACCAGTCCAGCAGGATTGGCAGGCGGCTGCGAATGCCATTGATGTTGAACGTGGCGATTTTGATTGTGCTCACGGTGGTCCTCTCGAAGACGCGGTGATTAGCTGTTTGAGAGGTGCCAGCGCGATAGATTCAATGGATTACAGGCAGTCAGTGCGAAGTCGCGCTCTTGTCGGTCAGCCGGATGATCTGCCGGGCGAAGAACGCGCCCGTAAGGATCACGCCGATCAGCCGCAAGGTCTGCATGGCCAGCACGAAGCCCACGTCCGAGTGGGTGTCGATGGCGATGATCGCCATCGCGTCCAGACCGCCAGGACTTGTGGCCAGGTAGACCGAGAGATAGTCCTTGTCCAGCATGACGGCAATCAACCAGGCTGAAAGCGCACAGAGCACGATCAGCAGCATTGAGCCAAGAATCATCGCCGGCATGCGACGCCAGACGTATTTGATGGTCGGGCGATCGAAGCGCAGGCCCACGTAGCTGCCCATTGCGCCATAGGCCAGCGTCAGCATCCAGGAAGGCAGAGTGATCTGCAAAAGGCCGCTTAGCTGTAGGGCGCCACCGATCAGCAGTGGCCCCATCAAGGCCCCCGCCGGGATTTTGCTGGCGAGGATGATGCCGACTCCAATCACCGCAAGACTCAAGGCAAAGTTCAGCAGATTAATGCCTTCCAGCTCGACGTCTGCGCTATGGGCTTCGGTGCCGCCGCCTTCCACGCCGATCAGCCGACTGACCACCGCGCCGACCATCACGACGCAGACTACCCGCACGTACTGCATGGTGGCGACGACCCGCGAGTCGGCGCCGTAATCTTCCGACATGGCAACCATCGCCGATGCTGCACCCGGTGAAGTGCCCCAGGCGGCGGTGCTGCCCGCGATCCCGGCGTAGCGCACCAGGCACAAACCGACGCCAGCGCTGAGCGTTACCGTGAGCGCCGTGGCAAACAGCATGACGTGCCAGGAATGCAGCGCTGTGACCAGAACTGCCATGGTCATCGAGTGGGCGATCAGCACGCCGACCGTGCCCTGGCTCAAGCGAAACAGATTTTTATGCAGGCGAATATTTGCGCCCATCACCCCAAAGCAGATGGCAACCAGCATAGGGCCGAGAAACAATGCGGCTGGCATCTGCCAGTATTTGAGGAGTTGACCGGCCGCCCCTGCGACCAGAATCAGGGCTGCCCATTGAACGGGTTTAGGCAAGGTGTGCAGCGAAAAGCCAGAGGCGCGTGACAAGAGGGTGGGCTCCGCGAGGCGAGCGAGACAGGACGCTCGTACGGCAAGAGTATCGACACTTCAATCGATCAAGTCTATTTTCTAATAGTCATGAATTGATAACTTTGGTTGATGAATTATGGATCTTCGCGATCTTGCTTATTTTGAAACGATTGCCGAGTTGGGCCATTTGGGGCGAGCGGCGCAAAAACTCAATCGCAGTCAGCCTGCGTTGACCAAAAGCATTCAGCGGCTGGAAGAGTCTTTCGGCACGAGGCTGTTCCAGCGCGATGGTCGGCGGATCAAGCTGACCCCGGTGGGCGAGTTGTTACAGGCAAGGGGCAAGGTCCTGCAACAGAGCATCGCCCAGACCCAGCGCGAAGTTCGGGATTTCGCCAGCGGTGCGGTGGGCAATATTCGTCTCGGATGTGCGGCCACCATGGCTGAATATCTGCTGCCTAAATTGACGTCCGCACTGTTGCAGCGTGCGCCTGACGTCACGTTGAAGATGGTCATCGGTCAGGACGACCTGTTGCGTGAATCCCTGCGTTCCGGGCAACTGGACATGATTATTTGTGCCCTGATCACCGATGACGAGCAGTTCGAGAGTTTTCCGATTCTCAAGGATGAAGCGGTGGTGATCGCCAGCAAGGATCATCCCATCTTCAAAAACCGATACCACATGGCTGATCTTTGCGCCTATCGCTGGGTGCTACCGCCATCGGGTGTTTCATCCCGCAAATGGCTGGATCAGGCGTTCAGTGCCCAGCAGCTGCCATTGCCCGTGGTTCAGATCGAGGCCAATTCGATTCCTTTGTTGCCCGGTTTGATCGAACGCACCAGCCTGTTGAGTTTCACTGCCCGGGAGACCCTCGAGTTTGGCAACAACATGCAACACTTGCGTGAAGTGGTCGTGAGGGAAACGACGATGAAGCGCACCATTGGCTGCACCGTCCGCAAAGGCGGCTATCTGTCACCTGCAGCGCAAGCCATGGTGCAGATGTTGCGCGACAGCAGCGGAGAATTTTTAAGCTGGAACTGACGTAGGTAGCTCCATTTTCCTACAGGCTGGGTTAGCCTGTGCTTACGCAGGCTCGTTGGTAGCGCTGGTACAGGGAAATGATCAGGAGAGCAGTAGATGCAGACACCTTCGCCGTTTTACACGCACGTTGTTCAGCAGCCGTTTTTTGCGCGCATCGACCATCAGTTCGGAGGTGATCAGTCGCCATTGAATGACGCCGACGCTGATGAAGATACCGACCCGGAAGCTTATCTCGACCTGGATGTGCTGGGCCTGGACGAATTCAGTGACTCGGACAAGCTTGATCCGATCTTCAGCAGTGATGTGGGTTCTTCGTCGGTGAATTGAGTGTTGCTGGCTGAAGCGGTCTTCATCGTGTGAGATTCCAGGTTGGCCTGCAGCTGAATAACGACGTGGGACCGGCTTTAGCCGGGAAGAGGCCAGTACATTCAGTACATCTTTATCGTCATAAAGGCCGCATTCCCTGCTAAAGCCGGTCCCACGTCGGCTTGCGGGCAAACCTGGAATCTCCCCCCATCACAGCGCGTTTAGTTCCCGAGACCCGGCGCATTCCGCGCCAGATACAGCGACAGCGCCTCAACCGCCAGTTCCACTGTCGAACTGGAGCCCGCCCATGTGCACGCCAGCATCAGGTTCCTGGGCAGGGCAAAGTCCTCCACCAGATAACCGTGCTCGTCGTAGCCATCCAGGTCGTGGGGCACCAGGTCCCGAAGTGATTCCACCGGATCAAAGTAAACCCACACCGGCTTGTTCAGCGCGATGGCCATGCCGACTTCAAACGCTGTCCCGGAATCCGGCTCAAGACCGCGGAACACATTCAGGTTGGCCAGCACCGCTGTACTGCGCTGAATCATGGCGATATTCATCGAGCAGATCAGTTGCGCGGTTTCCTGAGCAGAGAGCCCGCCAGGGACTTCGTTATCGAAGGGGTAAAGTCCTTCAAGCCCGTGGGCGGTGCACAAGGCCTTGAGATATTGGCCGTGCTCTATGGCATCTTTGCGAAACACATCAAACCCGGCCAGATAAACCCGTGGAGCGGTAGTAATCTGCATGATCGATCTCCGGCATGACAGTTAACGTGCGTTGATTCTATCGCTTCACGCCTTACGTTATCGCAGACCATTTATCAGGCGATGGATTCAACGCTGGAATCTGTACGGATAAACAGTATCCTTGCGCACATGTCTGGTCTTGTTGCGTAGCGTTGCCGTGAATACGTCGCCCCTGGAAAACCCTTTCTACTACCTCGACAATTTCCGCCAGGTGTTGGGCTGGATTGCCCGACGCTATGCGGATTTGCTTGATACGGAAGAACAGCAATTCATCGAATGCTTTGCACAACTGCCACAAGCCGCTCAGGGTTTGCTGGTGCGTATGGTCATGCGCAAGGGAGAGCTGTTTCGGGCCAGCAAGCTCAGTTATCCGGAACTGGGCGACACGCTGGAAGCGGTGCAGCCGTTGCTGGTACACGGCTGGGTTGATCCGCGCCCGGCGCTCAATCTGGAACAGCTGTTCATCCTGTTGCGCAAGGCCGAACTGGCCGCCTGTTTCAAGGCCCATGGGATTCGAGGCACCGAGCGAAAGCACGAACTGCTGGAGCTGCTGCAACCCTTTCATCAGGCCACACAAACCCTGGACAGCTGGCATGCTGGGCTCGACGAAACGATTTTCGCCCTCAAGGTCATGCCGCTCTGTGACCGCTTGCGGTTGTTGTACTTCGGCAATCTTTATCAGGAATGGTCCGAGTTCGTCCTGGCTGATCTGGGCGTGTATCGCTATGAAAAGGTTGAGTTCTCGCTGGACTCACGAACTATCAATGATCGTGCGGACATCGATACCTGCCTTGAACTGCACGCCTGCCGCCAGGCGCTCGATGAGGGCGGGGTACTGGAAACACTGGCAACGCGCGCGCTGGCAATCGATACGGTCAATCCCTGGCTGGAAATGCGGCGCAGCAAGACGCTGTACCAGATCGGTCAACAGGCCGAGCGCGAGCAGGACTGGCCATTGGCGTTGAGTGTGTACGAGCGCAGCGACTATCCCGGTGCCAGATCCCGACGTGTTCGGGTCTTGGAGCGATGTGAGGACTATCAGGCTGCCCTGACGTTGCTGGAAGAGGTTCAGGCAGCGCCGCAAAGCGATGCTGAATTGCAGCATTCACGTCGTGTATTGCCGCGGCTGCAACGCAAACTTGGCCTTATCGATAAGGTCCGCCGAGTGACACGTAAAGTCGAGCGGCTGGATGTGAGCGTTGAGCTGCGACCGGATTTGAGCGTTGAACAGATGATCCAGCTGCATCTGGCGGAAGAGGGCAGCGAGGTGTACTACGTCGAGAATGCGCTGATCAACTCACTGTTTGGTTTGCTGTGCTGGCCGGCGATTTTCGCGCCGTTGCCGGGTGCGTTCTTCCATCCGTTTCACAGCGGGCCCAGCGATTTGCACAGTCCGGATTTCTATTCTCGCCGCGCGGAGCTGTTCGATACATGTCTCGCGCAGCTGGATTCCGGTATCTGGCAGGACACCATCCGTGAGCACTACCAGAGCAAATACGGTCTGCAATCGCCGTTCGTGTTCTGGGGCACATTAACCCCCGAGCTGCTTGAGCAAGCGCTGCACTGTTTACCGGTCGATCACCTTCGGCACTGGTTCAGACGTCTGCTGCTGGATATCAAGGCCAACCGCACCGGTATGCCGGATTTGATTCAGTTCTACCCGGAGCAACAGCGTTATCGAATGATCGAAGTCAAAGGTCCCGGCGACCGCCTGCAGGATAACCAGCTGCGCTGGCTGGACTTCTGCGCCGAACACGATATGCCAGTGGTGGTGTGTTATGTGCAGTGGGAGGAGCATGCTATTCCGGTAGGAGCGAACTTGTTCGCGAGATCGTGAGCCTGACGCTATGCCTCGCCAACAAAGATGGCTCTCATCAAACAAACTACAACTATCTGATGGAATACTTTTCTGTAGGAGCGCACGAGCACCGCGAGGCCGCGATGGCGGTGTATCAGGCAGGACGCCATCGCTGCCTCGCGGTGCTCGTGAGCTCCTACAGATCCTGTGTTTGCTTGGCGACGTGCTCAATGTCGTGCCACGCCATCAACGCTTGATACCCACCGACTCCAGAAAACTGTCCCGCGCACTGTTCAGGTGAGCGAGCATGCATTGCCGGGCTTTTTCCGGGTCACGAGCCTTGAGTGCCGCCACCAGCGCCAGGTGCTCGTGACAGGCCGGCAGGAAGCGCTCGGGTATGCGGGTCAGGTTGCGCATGCGGATGCGTTTGTGGATTTCCCGGATGAAGTGGCTCAGGGACTGATTGCCGCAATGGGCAAGAATCAGCACATGGATGTCGTCATCCAGGTACAAGCCTTCATTCTCCCGTGAAGGCCGGGCGACAACCTCCTGCAAGCGTCTTTCAATCTCTTCCAGCGGCGCCAGGGGAATATTCGTGGCTGCCAGCGCCGCTGCTTCGCTTTCCAGCATCAGCCGGATCGAGAGCAGTTCCAGATACTCAGTGATGTCCACTTCGCGAACCACCAGCAGGCCATTGGGCAGCAGTTGCAGAACACCTTCGCCCAGCAGTCGGCTGATCGCGGCGCGCATGGGAGTGCGGGAGACTTCAAAGCGCTCGGCGAGCTTGCGTTCTTCGATCAGATCGCCCGGTTCCAGATGCCGACTGGCAATCAGATCGAACAACGCCTGATAGGTTTGCCGGGTCACGCTCTCGGCCGGGCGGCGGCTGGTGCCGCTGGGGCGCCGACTGCTGCCTTCGTCGGTCAATGAAGCGTCAAGATCGTTCATGGTGCTTCCTGCTTTTGCATAGGGTTCGCGATCACTGCTCGTCGAGGTGCGTTCAGTGCAATATATTGCCGAGAAACAGCCGCGCGCGCTCGGTTTGCGGCGCGCTGAAGAATTGCTCCGGCGCACTTTGCTCGACGATTTCTCCGGCGTCCATGAATACCACGCGATCAGCCACGGTGCGCGCAAAGCCCATCTCATGGGTGACGCAGACCATGGTCATGCCTTCTTTGGCGAGATCGACCATGACATCCAGCACCTCCTTGATCATTTCCGGATCGAGGGAGGAGGTCGGCTCATCGAATAGCATGACCCGGGGTTTCATGCACAGCGCCCGGGCAATCGCCACCCGCTGTTGCTGGCCGCCGGAAAGCTGCGACGGGTAGTGGTCGGCCCGATGAGCGATGTGTACGCGCTCCAGATAATGCCGGGCGCGCTCTTCGGCTTCGGCCTTGGGCAGTTTGCGGATCTGCACCGGGGCAATCATCAGGTTCTGCAATACCGTCAGGTGCGGGAACAGGTTGAACTGCTGAAACACCATGCCGATTTCCTGACGCACCTGATGCACATTTTTGGTCTTGGCGTTCAGATCGTGGCCATCGACCACGATGCGGCCTTTCTGGTGTGCTTCCAGTTGATTGATGCAGCGGATCATGGTCGATTTGCCAGAGCCGGACGGACCGCAAACCACGATGCGTTCCCCTGGATTGACATGGAAATCGATGTTCCTGAGTACCTGGAATTCGCCGTACCACTTGTTGACGCCGATCAGCTGAATCATGGGTTCCGGGCTTTTCATTGCTGTATTCGTTGCGGTGTTCATTGAAGTTAATCCTCTGCGGTCAGCCAGCCATCCAGCCGCCATCGACCAATAGGTTCTCACCGGTGATGAAGGTCGCTTCTTCACTGGCGAGGAAAAGCGCGGCATTGGCCACGTCGTCGGGGCGACCTAGACGCGGCAGGGCAGTGCGCGATTGTGAGTACGCGAGCATTTCAGGAGCGATGGCCCGGCCGGTCTTGCCGGTGAGGATTTTCCCCGGTGCCACGCCGTTGCAAATGATGCCCTGAGCGGCGTAGTCCACTGCAATCTGCCGGGTGATATAGACCACGCCGGCTTTGGAGGTCCCATAAGCCACATCTTGTGGACAGGCCACCATGCCGTGTTGCGAAGAAATATTGACGATACGACCGCGCACGCCATCGCGCTCGGGCTGTTTGAGCATCGCCTCGACCACTTTGCGTGACATCAGGAATACGCCGGTCAGGTTGACGCCGATGACCCGGTTCCATTCATCCAGGCTGGTTTCGGTGAGCGGTTTGCCGACGCTGACGGCGGCGTCATTAATCAGCACATCGATTTTGCCGTCACGCTCAATCAGCGCATCGACGGCCCGCTGAACATCAGCCTCGGAGGACACGTCCATGTCGACGTGATCGGCGACGCAACCTTGCTCACGCAACAGGTCAATGGTCGGGGTTCCGCCTTCGCGCACTGTGGTGCTGAGGTCAGCCAGCAGAAGGCGAGCGCCTTCGGCGGCAAACCGCAGCGCGATGGCACGGCCGATGCCGGACGAGGCACCGGTGATGAGGATCGATTTATCAGTAAGACGGCCCATGCCGGAGTTCTCCAGTTAGCTGACAGTGATCTGTGATCGCCAGCGGATGTAGTCGGTTGCGGCCTCGGCCAGGGAATGAGCGGGAGACCAGTCGGTGTCCTGGCGCAGACGCTCGGTGGATAACGCTGGACGGGTGCCGGGCAGTCCATACCGGACGGTGGCGTCTTCCGGGCGCTGCGCGAGGCGCGCGGACCAGGTCGGCCAGCGTTCGCTCAGGTGCGCGCACCATTGCGGCAGGTCGGTCTGAACCTCGCCGCCGACGTTGTAGAGCCTGTGCTTGAGGGATGCGCTGGTCAGCAGCCGCGCCAGAGCGTCAGCGGCGTCACGGGAGTAAATCCAGTCGGCCTGCAAGCTGTGTGGCAGGCAGGCCGACTGGTTGTCCAGGGCTGCTTCAAGGGTCTGGGTGTGGGGGCTCAACATGTCACGAACCCCGGTTGCGTATTCCCAAGGGCCAAAAACCGGTCCCAGCCGCGCGACGCAAAGATCCAGGTCATGCAGCTCGGCCATGCGCAGGGAGATGTGTTCAGAGGCCAGTTTGCTGATGCCATACAGGCCGGTGGGCTGCGGCCAGGCCTGATCCTCGCGGTACAGCGGGCCAGGTGGCGGTGTGAAGCCATAAACCGCCACCGAACTGAGCAGCAGCACCCGGCGCACTGACGGTTGCTCTGTGCAGGCCTGGACCAGCGCGACGGTGCCGTTGATGTTGACGTCCAGCACGGTGCTGGCATCGCGGGTCTCGCGTTGCAGGTCCGGGGTGATCGCGGCGGCGTGAACCACACGATCAACCGCATGCCGAGCCATGACGCTTTTTAACAAAGCCTTATCGCGAATATCGCCCGTGACCTGCTCCACGGCCCCTTCGGGCAGCGCGTCCAGCAGCGCCGACGGTGCTGGCTGGCGATCGAAGAGCACCACGGTTTGTCCGTTGCGCAACAGCTGTTCGGCCAGTGCCAGACCAATAAAACCACTGCCACCAGTGATGAGAGTCGACATGACTGCTCCTGAAAATAGTGAGGGGCGGACGTACTTAGCGAGTGACCAGCATCCGCCGTTCCAGACGAGCGACCCAGCGGGCAAATGGCCAGAGCAGCACAAAGAAGATCAGCGCTGCGGCCATCAAGGGCGTGGGGTTGTAAGTCTGTTCCTGAGCCACTCGCGCCGAGCGCAGCAGTTCGGGCAGCGCCACCATTGCGGCGATGGATGTGGTCTTCACCAGTTCCAGAGAGTTGCCCGCCAGGGGCGCGAACACATTACGGATCGCCTGAGGCAGAACGATCATCACCGCCAGCCGGAGCGGGCGAAAACCCAAGGCCCGTGCCGCTTCGTATTGACCGTTGGGGATCGATTTGACCCCGGTACGAAAGATCTCGCCGAAATAGCCGGAGTGGTTGAGCACCATGGCCAGCACCGCGGCGTTGAACCCACTGATCTGCCAGCCCACGGAAGGCAGACCGAAGTAGATCAGCACCAGCAGCACCACCACGGGAAACGAGCGACAAATGTCGATATAGACCAGCACGGCTCCGCGCAGAGGCCGAATATCGAAGCTGTAGAGAATCGCCAGCAGCAGACCGGCAAGAAGCGCCAGGGGCAGGGTGACGATGCTCAACAGAAAGGTCAGTTTCAGCCCCTGAAGCAGCAGCGGATAGATCATCAGCAGCGAGTCGAGGTTGGCGAAGTTCTCGAGAAACATATCCATGGCGATATCAGCGACCTTTGTGGCTGGAGTGTTCGAGCCAGCGGCTCAGGATCACCAGCGGGATGAACAACAGCAGATAGAACCCGGCTGCCAGCGTCAGCGGTGACGGATTGGCCACGATGGACATGTAACTCTGGGCCTGACCCAGGGTTTCCGGCAGTGACACAGCCGTGCCCAGCGCGGTGCCTTTGCTGATGGAGATCGCCCGGTTGGTCAGCAGCGGAACGGCCATGCGAATCGCCTGTGGCAACACGATCATGAACAATGTGCGCAACCGGCCGAAACCCAACGCCTGTGCGGCGTCGGTCTGGCCTTTAGGTAGCGCTTGCATGCAAGAGACAAAGATCTCGCAGGCAAACGCCGACAGCACAGCGCCCAGCGCGAGCACCGTGGTCACCAGTGGCGACAGCGTCACGCCCATGTATGGCATGCCGAAGTACAGGAAGATGATGATCACCAACTGCGGCAAGGTGCGGAACACATCGACGTAGAAGGTGATCAGGCCGTTGACCCCGCGCAGTTGCAACGAGCGCAGAATCGCCAGGGCCAGTCCGCTGGTCAGGCCGAAGACAATTACCAGCAACGATACCAGCACGGTCAGCCCGAACCCCGGCAGCATGGCGGGCAGGGCACCAACCATGACCGGCAGATTGAAGAAGTTTTCGATCAACGCGTCCATTCAAGCTTCGCCTTTAGCCTGCTTCAATTGCATACCGGTGCCGGGGACGTCGCCACGTAGCCTTTGAAGCCCGGAGCGCCGTAGCCTGGATAGACAGTGGTCACCGCGGAGCCGTCTTCAGGTTTGGCGCCGTACCATTTCTCGTGCAGGCGGGCCATGGTGCCGTCCATCTTCATGCACTTGATGACGTCGTCGACCTTATTGCGGTACTCCTCGTTGTCGAGGCGGAAGGCGTAGCCGAAGTTGCGGGGCGAGCTGAGGTCCTTGAACGCCACCTTGATCGCTTTGTTCTTGCTGGCGGCGTAGACAGTGGTCGGCACTTCGTTGATGGCCGTGAATGCGCGGTTGGTCATCAACGCCTGTACGGTGTCGGGGAAGGTGTCGTAGCGCTGCACGTTGAAGCCATACTTCTCGGCGTTCGCGGTGGCCCATGTGTCGGACATGGTGCCGCGATTGACCGCCACATCCTTGCCTTTGAGGTCATCGAAGCCCTTCATGTCGTTGGCCGCTTTAACCATGAAGCCGTTGCCGGTGGACATGATCGGTTGCGAGAACAACATCCGCTCCGAGCGCTCAGCGGTGATGGTGGTCGGGTTGACGGTGAACTCGATACGCTTGGAAAACAGCCCGGCGAACAGCCCCGAGAAGTTGATATCCACGATCTCGACACCCGGACGCTTCAGGCGTTTGGAGATCTCGCTGACCAGATCGACGCCGAAACCTTCCGGTCCGTTCGTTCCGCGCATGATCCACGGTGCCACGCCAAAGTCGCTGCCTACGATCAGCGGTTTGTCTTGCGGGTGTTCGGATTCTTCTGCATGCAATCCAGCGGATGCCAGCAACAGGCTGGACGTGCAGATCAACAGCGCCTTGCGAAATACTCGATTCATGGCCACGGGGTCGTCCTGTCTTTGAAGGTTAGAGCCTGGGGTAAAGGCCTGGAGGTAAAGGCTTGGAGGTCAATGTGTCAGGTCAGGCGCCGTGTTCGGCGTACCAGTGTCGTGCGAGGTCGAGCCTGCGGCAGACCCAGACCCGATCGTGCCGTTGCACATAGTCGAGAAAGCGTGCCAGTCCGGCGGCGCGCCCCGGATGGCCGACCACTCGCGTATGCAAGCCCACCGACATCATCTTCGGCGCGGTCAGGCCTTCGGCGT
This sequence comes from Pseudomonas sp. Irchel 3A5, assembly GCF_900187575.1. Lineage (NCBI taxonomy): Bacteria > Pseudomonadati > Pseudomonadota > Gammaproteobacteria > Pseudomonadales > Pseudomonadaceae > Pseudomonas > Pseudomonas sp. Irchel 3A5. The sequence continues at coordinate 77,855 of NZ_FYDU01000012.1, forward strand.
AGAGCATGTCGAAGCTGTCGCGCAGGTATTCGAAAAACTGCTGCCCCGTGCTCATGCCGCCGCGAATGAACTTGGCGTCGTTGTTTGCCAGGCTATAAGGCAGGATCAGGTGGGTTTTTGAGTCAGCGCGGTGCCAGTAGGGCAGTTCGTCGTTATAGGCGTCGCTGTCATACAGAAAGCCGCCTTCTTCCATCAGCAAACGTCGGGTATTGAGCCCGGCGCCATAACGGCAATACCAGCCATACGGACGCTCGCCGGTGGTTTCAGTGATGCTTTGCACTGTGCGCCGGATGCGTTCGCGCTCTTCGGTTTCGCTCAGGAGTTGATGGCGTTCCCACTTCCAGCCATGGGCGCAGACGTCGTAGTTGAGATCGCGGATGGCCTGAGCCACCTCGGGGTTACGCTCCAGCGCCAATGCACAGCCATAAACTGTGGCGGGCATGCCGCGTTCCGCGAGCAGGCGGGACAGACGCCAGAAACCCACCCGGCTGCCGTATTCGAACATTGATTCGGCGGCCAGATCACGACCCTCGAACGAGCCGGCTCCGCCTTCGGTCAGGCCCGATTCGGTAAACCCGTCACCGTCGTCTATGGAAGGCTCTGAACCTTCCTCGTAATTGATCACGAAGTTCAGCGCAATCCGCGCTCTGCCTGGCCAGTTCGGATGCGGCGGGTTGGCGCCATAGCCAATGAAATCACGGGTGTGTTGTGTCATCCGGGTCAAGCCTCCAGCAGTTCGATGGCCGTTTGCAGCGGGGTGAAGACGTCGTCGTTCTGTTCGCCGGTAAAGGCCATGGACACCACGAACTGGGCACGGGCCTCGAGCACCGAAAGACCGTGGTGCCAGACGTTGCGCTTATAGGTCACGCCCTGATCGCCGCAGGCGCGGAATGCCTGCAAGGTGTGCAGATCGGGCAGGCCACTGTCGTCGGCGTGGCAAACCACCACCAGATAAGGACAGGCATTGAGGGGAATGAACGTCTGAGCCGAGAAAGGGTGACGCTCCAGTGCCTTCAGTGTCAGCGGCAAGGTCACCGCCTGTTGCACGGTGGCGATCCATAACTGTGGCTCACTGGCATGTTCGGTGCGTTCAACAGCGCCGGTGACATGTTGACGACGCGGTCCGTCACCCAGCTGGACAACATTTCCAAACGGCGCGAACGCTTCTTCGGTGAGGGGCTTTAACACCACCTGCGCCGGGCAGGCTGTCGGAGAACTCATGAGCTGGAAGCCTTGATCAACGAGCGTTTATATCTGGATACAGGTGGTATCCCACTTGTATCTCGATAAAGCAGTATTGATGCCAAGGTACCTGAGGTTGAGCTAACTAACTGATTGAAATGGGTTTAGTCGGATTTTAAGAAGGGCGATGGTGAAGTTTTTCAGGGGGAGGTGCACCAGCAAGTGCAGGCAGTGCGCCGCTTTGAGTCATGGGCCATGCTGCTGGAGCAACCACGGACCTGTAGGAGCGCACGAGCACCGCGAGGCCGCGATAACGGTATGCCTGACGCACCGCCATCGCGGCCTCGCGGTGCTCGTGCGCTCCTACAGAAAAGGCATTTCAATTCAGGCATGGGGGTTATGCCGAAACAGAAATTCGCGCAAGTCAGGTCACTTACTGCCGCTCGACCCACCTTCGCCACCACCACCACTGCCGCCCATGCCTTGATCATTCTTCATTCCGCCGCCTTCTGCGCCGCCTTTCTGCGGTTCGGGATCCATGCCTTTGGTGCCAGGGCTTGTGCCTTCAGCACCTGATGAACTGCCGTCGGTGTTTTTCTTCAGGACAGGAGGCGGGGTCTTGGCCGAGCCATCCACAGGGTTGGTCGGGCCGGTGGAGCCAGCCATGGCCGCGCCGGTCGCCACTGTCATAAGGCTGGCCAGCGCCAGCGCCGTCAATCTGGACTTGTTCATGAGATGCGTCTCCATTGTTGTTAGGGGGTTACTTGCATTGGTGCATGGGGTAGTGAAATAGGTGCCGAAGGCCCCGACCAATGGCGTATCGCTCTTCAGTTGTAAGAATAGTGGCGTAGAGCTAGTAGCGGGGTAGGCATGCCTTGAAAACCCTTGAACCCTTGATTTTATTGCGCGAAAACGCCTTTCTCAGGGGTTTCGTTGTAAGCCAAAACCTACATAAAAGGTCTTTGGAGGACACAACTCGACTGATTGTCATGAAACCGAAACATTTGAGGGTTTAAATCCGCATCGGGCCTTCCCATGGACGGGCCACAAAATTTCCCTTGTTGAGGTATCGCCGTGATTCTGCTGACTAAAAAACGCTTGTCGGTTCTGCTCGCTTCGATGTGCCTGAGTGGCATGGCTCATGCGGTAGACGTAACAGGCGCTGGTTCGAGTTTCGTCTTCCCGGTTATCTCTGCGTGGTCGCAGGACTACAGCAAGTCTGCCGACAACCGTATCAACTACCAGTCGATCGGTTCCGGTGGCGGTATCGCTCAAATCAAGGCCGCGACCGTTGACTTCGGCGCATCCGATGCTCCTCTGTCTGCCGAAGACCTGGAAAAAGGCGGTTTGGGTCAATTCCCGAGCGTGATCGGCGGCATCGTGCCAATCATCAACGTTGAAGGCATCGAACCTGGTCAACTGAAGCTGGACGGCCCGACGCTGGCCAAGATTTTCATGGGTGAAATCAAGAAGTGGAACGATCCTGCCATCGTTGCCTTGAACCCTGAGTTGAAAGACAAACTGAAAGACCAGGCCATCACCGTGGTTCACCGTTCGGACGGTTCGGGTACTTCTTACAACTTCACCAACTACCTGAGCAAAGTCAGCCCGGAGTGGAACGAGAAGCTGAAGTTCGGTTCGACCGTGCAATGGCCGGCCGGTGTAGGCGGCAAGGGTAGCGAAGGTGTTTCCGCCTACGTGAAGCAGATCAAAGGTTCGATCGGCTACGTTGAGCACTCTTACGCCGAGACCAACAAACTGTCTTACACCCAGCTGAAAAACGCTGCCGGCAAGTACATCAAGCCTGACGCCAAAGCATTCGCGGCTGCGGCTGACACTGCCGATTGGGGCAGCGTCAAGGACTTCAACCTGATCATGACCAACGCTCCGGGCGAGGCCGCATGGCCGATCACCGCAACGACCTGGATCATCATGTACAAGAAGGCCAAGAACCCTGAGCAAAGCGCTGCTGCGTTCGACTTCTTCAAATGGTCCCTGGAAAACGGTCAGAAACAAGCCGAAGGCCTGTCTTACGTAGCCCTGCCAAAAGCACTGGTCAGCAAGGTTGAAGACTACTGGAAAACCGAGTTCACCAAGTAATTCGACGTTTCTCCGGCTCACCCCTGTCATCGTGAAGCGATGACAGGGTTTCTTTGCGAGTGGACCCAAGATGACTGAAAACACCCAATATTTGTCCGCTGCGATCCCTGCGTCCGTAACCGAGGGTGAACGCCGAGCGGCTCGCGATCAACGTCACGACCGCTGGTTCAAGCGCACTATGTGCGGTGCGGCAATGCTCGTTCTGGCGTTGCTCGGCTGTATCGCTCTTTCGACCTTGTGGGGCGGAAGCCTTGCATTCCAGACGTTCGGTTTTGGCTTTCTGACCAGCACCGAGTGGAACGTGGTTGATGGCAAGTTTGGTGCACTGGTACCGATCTACGGTACGTTGGTGACCTCTTTTCTGGCTTTGCTGATCGCCGTTCCGGTGAGCTTCGGCATTGCGATTTTCCTGACTGAAGTAGCGCCGCCCTGGTTGCGTCTGCCGATCTCTTCGGCTATCGAACTGCTGGCGGGTATTCCTTCGATCATCTACGGCATGTGGGGCCTGTTCGTGTTCGGTCCTTACATGGCTGAACATATCGCACCGTGGATCAATGAAAACCTGGGCGAACTGCCCTTTATCGGCCCCATGTTTCAGGGTCCACCGTTGGGTATCGGCATGCTCACCGCCGGCATCGTGCTGGCGATCATGATCACGCCATTCATTACCTCCGTGATGGTCGAAGTATTCAAAAGCGTACCGACCACGCTTAAAGAGTCTGCATACGCCCTGGGCGGCACGACCTGGGAAGTGGTCTGGGACATCGTTCTGCCTTACACCCGCTCCGCAGTAGTCGGCGGCATCTTCCTCGGGCTGGGCCGCGCACTGGGTGAAACCATGGCGGTGACCTTCGTGTTGGGCAACTCCCACCAGTTCTCGGCGTCGCTGATGATGCCAAGCAGTTCGATTGCTTCGGTAATCGCCAACGAGTTCAACGAGGCATACACCGACCTGCATCGCTCGTCGCTGATTGCCCTGGGCTTCCTGCTGTTCGTAGTGACCTTCATCGTGCTGGCCCTGGCTCGCATCATGCTGTCGCGTCTGTCCCGCAAGGAGGGGTTATGAGTAAGGATGTGACTGGCAACGAGAGCCTGTACCGGGTTCGCGATCTCAAGAACAAGGCTGCAATGGTCCTCAGTTGTGCCGCGACGGCGTTCGGCCTGTTGTGGCTGGTGTGGATTCTGCTGACCACCATCATCAATGGCGTGGATGCATTGAACCTGCGCCTGTTCAGCGGCATGACCCCGCCGCCGGGTGTTGAAGGCGGTCTGGCCAACGCCTTTTACGGCAGCGTGCTGATGTCCGGCATCGGTCTGTTGATCGGTACGCCGATCGGCCTGATGGCTGGCGTGTGGCTGGCGGAGTTCGCCCGCTACTCGAAACTCGGCAACGCGGTGCGCTTCGTCAACGACATTCTGTTGTCCGCCCCTTCGATCGTTCTCGGCCTGTTTGTCTACACCGCGGTGATCCTGCCGCTCAATGAGTGGACCGATCACAAGGTGGGCTTCTCGGCAATTGCCGGTGCGCTGGCGCTGGCGCTGCTGGTGATCCCCGTGGTGGTGCGCACCACCGATGAAATGCTTCAACTACAACCTTCAACCATGCGCGAAGCCGCGCTGGCCCTGGGTGTGCCGCAATGGAAGCTGACCCTGCAGATCGTACTGCGTGCCGCCAAGGCGGGTGTGGTCACAGGCGTTCTGCTGGCGCTGGCCCGTATCACCGGTGAAACCGCGCCGCTGTTGTTCACCGCATTCGGCAATCAGTTCTGGAGCAGCGATCTGCTCAAGCCGATGGCCAGCGTACCGGTCGTGGTGTTCCAGTACGCCATGAGCCCATTCGACGATTGGCACTCTCTGGCCTGGGCTGGCGCTCTGGTCATGACGATGTTCGTGCTGGTCCTCAGCCTCGCTTCCCGCTTAATTCTTTTGCGCAATAGGGCGTCTTGATGAATAACCTTTCCCTTGCCAATGAAAAAACCAAGATTCAAGTTCGTGGTCTGGAGTTTTTCTACAACGAACAGAAGTCGCTGAAATCCATCGACATGATCATCCCGGAAAAACGCATCACCGCGATCATCGGTCCTTCGGGTTGCGGCAAGTCGACACTGCTGCGCGTGTTCAACCGTATCTACGCGATGTACCCGAAGCAGGAAGCGAAAGGTGAAGTGCTGCTCAACGGCGAGAACATCCTGGCGCCGGGCTACTCGATGAACCGCCTGCGCAGCCACGTAGGCATGGTGTTCCAGAAGCCGGTGCCGTTCCCGATGTCGATCTTCGACAACATCTCCTACGCCATCAAACACCACGAAAAGTTGTCACGTCGTGAAATGGAAGATCGCGTGGAAGAGGCCCTGCGTGGCGCAGCGTTGTGGGACGAAGTCAAAGACAAGCTCAACAAGAGCGCCACCGGTTTGTCCGGTGGTCAGCAGCAGCGTCTGTGCATTGCCCGCACCATCGCGCTGCGTCCGCAAGTGTTGTTGCTCGATGAACCGACTTCAGCCCTCGATCCGATTTCCACTGGCCGTATCGAGCAACTGATCACTGAACTCAAAGAGCAGTTCACGGTGATCATCGTGACTCACAACATGCAGCAGGCGGCCCGTTGCTCGGACTACACCGCGTTCATGTTCATGGGCGAACTGATCGAACACGGCGACACTGACACCATCTTCACCAAGCCGTCGAAAAGCCAGACCGAAGACTACATCACTGGCCGTTTCGGCTGATTTCCCTTCTCAGAGAATCGGGGAGACCCTGTCGCGGTCTCCCATGAATTCTTCCAGTCGACTGCGCAGCCAGCGCTCAGCCGGGTCGGTGTCCATGACGCTCAACCAGGTCATGGACAGCTCCAGATTGGGCGTGATGAAGGGCAGGGGTTCGCCATACAGCCTGCCGGTATTAATCATTGCCTGAGTCAGGTGGTCCGGCAGATTGCACAGCAAATCAGTGCCCGCCATCAGCGCGGGCAATGTGCTGTACTGCGGAACGGACAGCACGGCATGCCGCTTGCGTCCAATAGCATCCAGCCATTCATCCGCGAAGCTGCTGATATTCGCCACATGCGACACCACCACATGCGGGCGTGAGCAGTACTCGTCCAGCGTCATGGGCGTAGCCGATTTGTCGGCTCGCACCACCATCGGCTGTATCGAACGCAGCAGTTTGCGTTTGGCATTGGCGGGCAGCTCTCGCGTCAGGCATACACCTACGGTGACTTCGCCGGACATGAGCAATTCCGAGATATTCCAGTAGTTGACCTGTTTGATGACGAGGACCACGCCGGGTGCTTCTTCACGAATCGCGCGTAACAAGGCGGGCATGAGGCTGTATTCGACGTCATCCGAAAGGCCGATTCGGAAGGTCATGTCGCTGCTTGCCGGGTCGAACTCGCGGGTCAGGCTCAGGGCGACGGACATGGCGTCCAGCGCGGGGGACAGGTGATGGATGATCTCCTGTGCTCTGGCCGTGGGTTCCATGCGATGGCCAACGCGAATGAACAGCGGATCATTGAACAGTGCCCTTAGCCGGTTGAGGGCGGCGCTGATGGTGGGTTGGCCGAGAAACAGCTTTTCAGCAGCGCGCGTGACGTTGCGCTCTTGCATCAAGGTTTCGAAAACCACCATCAGGTTGATGTCGGCCTTGCGCAGTTCGTTTCGATTCATTGGGCTGGCGATCCGGGAGGGCTTTTAGCTTTGTGGGGTCAAGCTAACAGCTACAGGCTGTAACGCTCAAGCTGCGTGTTGGGTTTGGGTTTGGGTTTGGGTTTGGTGTCGATACCGGGGTTGGTGTGTATATCCGTTATTTCGGTTGCTGCTGATATTGGTTGCGCTTTTACAGCGCCTCACTTTTGAAAGCGCAAAAGTAAGCAAAACGCTCTTGCCCCACCACTGGGTGCCTCGCTGTCGCTCGGCATACCCGTAATCCGACATTGCTGCGTGGGGCCGCCGCCACCGGCCATCCATGGCCTGAGGCGGCTAAACCGGCATCCCTGCCGGTTTACCCCACACAGCAATATCGAATTCCGGCCGACGTGGTTTAACGGGGCGCTTAAGATCAAAATCTAAAGCAGATCAAAAGCAGATCAAAAGCAGCGGATTCACCTCGGACCGGTAGGAGCGAACTTGTTCGCGAGACGTCAGCACAACCAACGCATTCGACATCTGACACACCGCATCGCAGCCTTCGGCAGCTCCTACAGGTGCCCGGCAATCCACACAAACAGGTCGGCTGTCAGGCCGCCGCGCTGTTGATTTTGATCTTAGGCGCCCCGTTAAACCACGCTGGCCGAACGCAGATTCTGAAGCGTGGGTAACCCGGCAAGGATGCCGGGTTAGCCGCACCGGGCCATGGATGGCCCATTGCGGCGGCCCACGGTTCAGGATTTGCGGGCGGGTACACCGAGCGACAGCGAGGTGCCGAGTGGTGGGGTAAAGGCCTTTTGGTTACTTTTGGGCCTCAAAAGTGACGCGCTGTAAGAGCGCAACCAATAGCAGCCATAACCGCGATAACGGATATGTACACCATCACACCGAAACAGCCCATTACAACTCCACACCCATTCCCGCACTGAACTTCAACGAAGCCCCACCGGTCAGCTTTACATGCTGATCAAGAGGGCTCGAATCCATGCATATCTCACTGGAACACCAAGTCGCATTGGTCACCGGGGCCAGTTCCGGCCTGGGCGCGGGGGCTGCCAAGGCGTTGGCAGCGGCAGGGGCGGCGGTGGTCGTCAACTACAACTCCCAGGCCGAACCCGCTGAAAAACTTGCCGAACAAATCATCGCCGCCGGTGGCCGTGCAATTGCCATCGGCGCTGATGTTTCGAAAGAAGACGACGTCGAACGCCTGTTCGCCAAGACCATTGAACACTTCGGCCACCTCGACATATTGCTGGCCAATTCCGGATTGCAAAAAGACGCATCGATCGTCGACATGACCCTCGCAGACTGGAACAAAGTCATCGACGTCAACCTTACCGGTCAATTTCTCTGCGCTCGCGCCGCGCTGCGACAGTTCATCAAACAAGGCATGCGCCCCGACGTGTCCCGCGCCATGGGCAAGATCATTCACATGAGCTCAGTGCACCAACTGATTCCGTGGGCAGGCCACGCCAATTACGCGGCTTCCAAAGGTGGAGTCGATCTGCTGATGCGCAGCATTGCTCAGGAAGTGGGCGAGCAACGGATCCGGGTCAACAGCATCGCACCTGGCGCGATTCGCACCGCCATCAACGAAGACGCCATGGCGGGCGACAAGGAAGCCAAGCTCCTGAAACTCATTCCTTATGGCCGGGTTGGAGAAGCCGAAGACGTGGCGAATGCAGTGGTGTGGCTGGCGTCGGACTTGTCCGATTACGTGCATGGCACCACCTTGTTTATCGATGGCGGCATGAGCCTGTATCCGGAGTTTCGAGACAATGGCTGACTTCCCGGAAGAACCGCAAAACGCAATTGAGAACCACGGCATTATCGGTGACATGCGCAGTGCCGCATTGGTGGCCGATACCGGTAGCATCGACTTCTGTTGCTGGCCGGACTTCGACAGCCCGTCGATTTTCAGTGCGCTGCTGGACACCAACAAAGCCGGTATCTTCAAACTGGCTCCGGATCTGCCCAATGCCCGTCGTCAGCAGCTTTACTTGCCGGACACCAACGTGTTGCAGACCCGCTGGATCGATGAAGACGCGGTGGTGGAAGTCACCGATCTGATGCCGATCGGCGACAACGTTGATGACCTGCCGCGTGTCGTGCGTCGGGTCGAGTTGCGCTACGGTGCGGCGACTATTCGTATGCAGTGCCGTGTACGACTGGATTACAGCCGCGCTGAGACGGTTGCGAAGCTGGACGGCAAGGATGTCTGTTTCGAGGCCTCGGGTCAGCCGGGCATGCGCCTGTCAGCGAACGTGCCGATGCAGGTCAACGAGCAGGCAGCCACTGCCGAGTTCACTCTGAAGAAGGGCGAGTTCGTGGAGTTTATTCTTGGCGGTGTCGACGATCCCCAGGTCAGCGCCGGGCAATGCCAGCAATATTTCACTGACACCCTGGCGTTTTGGCGGCGCTGGAGCAATCAGTCGTCGTACCGCGGCCGCTGGCAGGAGATGGTCAACCGCTCGGCGCTGGCCCTCAAACTGCTGACCTCGCGCAAGCACGGCGGCATTGTTGCTGCTGCGACGTATGGCCTGCCGGAAACACCGGGCGGCGAGCGCAACTGGGATTATCGTTACAGCTGGATTCGTGATGCCTCCTTCACGGTTTACGCCTTTATGCGGCTGGGCCACACCGATGAAGCCAACGACTTCATGCGCTGGGTGCGCGGGCGTCTGGGGGATTGTGTCGAAGAGTCGAACAAGCTTGGCATCCTGTACAGCCTCGACGGTCGTGAAGAGTTGCCTGAAGAGCACCTTGAGCATTTCACCGGCTACGGCGGCGCGTTGCCGGTGCGCATCGGCAACGAGGCGTACAAACAGACTCAGCTGGATATCTACGGCGAGCTGATGGATGCCGTGTATCTGGCCAACAAATATGGCGAAGCGATTTCTTACGAAGGCTGGAAACACGCGACCCGGCAGGTGGATTACGTCTGCGAGCATTGGCGTGACAAAGACGTCGGTATCTGGGAAATGCGCGGTGACGACCAGCACTTTCTGCATTCCCGCTTGATGTGCTGGGTTGCACTGGATCGCGCTTTGCGTCTGGCTTTCAAGCGTTCCTTGCCTGCGCCTTTCGACCGCTGGGACAAGGAGCGTCAAGCCATCCACGATGACATCTGGAATAACTTCTGGAACGCTGACCTCGGTCACTTCGTGCAGCACAAAGGCAGCCGCAACCTTGATGCATCTATGTTGCTGATGCCATTGGTGCGGTTCGTCGGTGCCAGCGATCCGCGCTGGCTGGCCACGCTGGACGCCATCGAAGCCACGTTGGTACGCGATGGCATGGTTTATCGCTACCGCAACGATGATGACCATCACGACGGGTTGGCGGGTGAGGAGGGAGCGTTTACCGCCTGTTCATTCTGGTACGTCGAATGCCTGGCCCGTGCCGGGCGTGTTGAACAGGCGCATCTGGAGTTCGAACAACTGCTGCGCTACGCCAACCCTGTGGGGCTTTACGCCGAAGAGTTCGACAGCCATGGGCACCACTTGGGCAACACGCCACAGGCTTTGAGTCACCTGGCCTTGATCAGCGCGGCGAGCTTCCTTGACCGTAAGCTCGATGGCGCCAAGACGCTTTGGCAGCCTTGATGGTCGCGATCCAGAAAATGGAATGCTTTCCCCTGTGGGAGCGGTGCTTGCCCGCGATGGGAGCACCGCAATTTTCACGTGAACCGCATCCAGCCTTATCGCGGGCAAGCACCGCTCCCACATGAAAAATTGCATTCCAGCTTAATATATTCACCGACTCTGCAACGCATACCCCACCAGCGCATTCTCCAGCACGAAGCGCTCGCCGATCATTGCGCAGTAGCTCATCCGGGTCAGGAATGCACCTTGGCCTGCAAGAAACACTTTGATGTCGTTCACTTCTTCGCACATTTCCAGCGTACGTCCTTGCAATGCGCCGCTGGCCTGAGCCGAGCGAAGGGCGCCCAAGGGTGTCCAGTCAGCGATGATCAGTGCACCGGGAGGGGCGGTTTGCTCATACACGCGGACGAACTGTTCAGCCGAACGATCCGGCAGATAAGGTGCCATGAAGTAATGGATGTCGTCACGAAACGGCAGCGATTCACTGTGCACCGGCAAGCGAATAACGCCCGTCGCATACAGCGAGTAAACCAGCAAAATAGTGAACGGCGAGCTGAGCACTGACAGGTCCAGCAGCGGCTGACGACTGCAATTGGTCGACAGCAGTCGGCTCAGGCTCATCACGCCAAGGATGCACAGTAGCGCTACGCCAGGCAGAAAAAACGTGAAGCGATCGGTGACGTTGTAAGACACGGCGAATACAAAATTCAGCGCTGCTGCACACCACAGCAAACGCAATCGGTTGTCCCTGGGGAACAGAATCAGCCCCAGCAACTGTGGGCCTATCAGGGATAACAGCAGAATGAACACCGAGTTCTTTTCGTGCCACATGTCATCGAAGCGGAACAGACTGCCTTCCCAGTTGGGCGTTTGCGCACGGACTGAAGAACCCGTCAGGTAGCGGTGGGCAATGTCCCACAGGCTCATGCCCGATTGCAGGTCGTGGATGATGCCGGGAAACGCCACTGAAAAGCCTAGAACAAAACCCGGAATGGTCACCACGGTGCGCAGCTTGTGCTGATAGAGCAACTGCAAGTAAAGCGGCAGCAGCACCACGAACGTCAGCTGATGGATAGCCGCGCCGAGACCGGTCAGCAGACCGATGATCAGCAATTTACCCAGATCGCCAAAGCGCGATTTCTGGTCCAGATGAACCTGGTAGGCGAGCAACACGAACAGCGAATTGAGAATGTAAACCTCAGCCTTGGTCGATACCCAGAACACCCCGTGAGCCAGAATGGTTGCCGTGGTGGCCAACAGCGCCTGACGCTTACTGGCGCCGACAGTTACCGCCAGCGAGTAGATGATCCATGCCAGCGGCAACAGAAGAATGGAGTTGAGAAGGCTCAGAACGTGAGGCCCGAACAGGTCGAACACCAGGGTATTGATGAACTGATAGAGCGGATGATCCAGCGGACCGAGAGACTGACTGAAGTAATGCCCCTGAGAAGCCTCGGCGAGAAATACGCCATTGTCCATCCACTGGATCGGACCGCTTGAGGCCAGAAAACTGGCAGCTATGGCCCCAAAGAGCAATAACAACGCAACTGCATTTGAAGACTGACGGTGACTGCCCTGAACCATCGCGTTGCTCCTGTGCTAATTCGGGGTTGATTGCTCGATTGAGGTCCGTTCCTGCGCGTCGCCAGACTTTAGCTGCAGCAGCATCACGGCGCCGATGGCCACGGCAAACCACAGTGTTGCGAGGCGAATCAGCACGGTGGCGGCAATTGCGTCGGCGCTGGACATGCCTTTCCAGACCAGCAGGCCGACCATCACCGCCTCGGCACCGCCCAACCCGCCCGGCATGAAGCTGATCGCCCCGGCGAGCATGGCCAGCGCATAGACGAACACCGCGAAGGTCAGTTCGATGTCGGCGCCCATCCAGTTGAGGATCCAGTGAAACGCCAGCGCTTCAGCGCTCCAGGCCACGACGCTGAGGGAGGTGACGACCAGTAGCAGACTCAATCGATGGCAGTGCTGCGCCGCCAGCAACACGTTTAGCAAATGGCGACCAAGACCGAGCAGTTTTCCGCCTCCTTCAGGTATCGCGGCGGCGATTCTCTCCAGCAGACGACGCTGGGAAAGCACCAGCAAACCGATACCCACCAATGCCATTCCAACGATGATCATGGGGCGCGAATCCGGGTACAGCGACAGGCCAAACAAGGTCAGGAGGACCACTGCAAACAGGTCCGACAACCGCTCGCTGAAAAACGCCGCGAAGCTTTGCGGCCAGGGCACACCCCAACGCTTGAGCAACACCCCGCGCAGCGCTTCACCGGCCTTGCCTGGCGTAGTGGTCAGGGCGAAGCCTGCCAGATAAATCTTCAGGCTGGGCCGCCAGGGCACAGGATGCCCAAGTACGTTCAGGTAGGTCTGCCAGCGTAAAAAGCGCAGGCCATAGTTGGCGGCGGACATCAGCAGCGCGATGGCAATGCCGATCAAACCCACTTCGCCCACCGCTTTGCTGACCGCTTCCCAGCCGCCCCACAGAGAAAATCCCAGGTAACCCAGCGCGGAAAACACCACCGAAAGCACCACCGCGCGATAACGCCAGCCCGAGAGCAACAGCGCTTCGTTCATAGGTTCAGCCTCTTGAATAACGGCTGCGGGATCGAGCGGATGACCAGCATGATCAGCGCCCAAAAGCCTGGCGTGTAAAGGGTCGGTGCCTTGCGGGCGATGCCGGCGACGATGCGCTCCGCCACCTGTTGCGGCTGCGCCAGGAGTGCGGCGGGCAGCGACAGGCCCTGGGTCATGGGCGTGTCGACAAATCCCGGCTTGATCGTCAATACATGCACGCCGACCTTGAACAGACGCGCCTGCAAACCTTCGCTGAACGTGGACACGGCCGCCTTGGCCGAACCGTACAGATAATTGGAAGGTCGACCGCGATCACCTGCGACTGACGAGATGACGGCCAGACTGCCGCATCGCTGGGTTTCGAACTGATTGGCCAGTAAGGTCAGCAGGGCTATCACCGAAGTGCCGTTATTGGCGAACTCCTGCAACGCGACACTCACATCCTGCTCGCAGACCTTTTGATCGGGCAGGGTGCCATGGGCGATCAGTGCGACATCGATTTGTCCCAGCGCCAGCAAACAACTGTGCAGCATGCCTGGATGGGCCGCGATATCCGTCGCGTCCATCTCGTGCAGGTTTATCGCTCTCGCGCCACGGCCCTTGAGGTCGGCGGCGGTCTGCTCCAGCTTGTCGCCGTTACGTGCCACCAGAAAGAACTCGCTGCCTTCACTGGCCCACAGTCGTGCGCAGGCGGTGGCGATGGCCGAGGTAGCGCCGATGATCAACACTCGTTTCATAAGAGGCCTCGTTTCATAAAATCACTCGTTTCCAGAAGCGCGACATCAGGGAGGAATCGCGCAGTGCTTCCAGATGCTCCCAGGCGGGGTATGCCTGACGGAAATCACTGCCACTCATGTGAGCGTCCTTGGCCGGATACAGGCGGCCGCCCGCGGACCGGACAATGGCGTCCAGACGCGGGAACAGGACGTGCTGCAAATCACTGCTGTTGGGGAAATCCAGTGCCAGCGAGGTGCCGGGCAGGGGGAACGACAGCAAACCGGGCGAGGCGATGTCGCCGCAGCGCTTGAGCACCGCGAGAAAAGACCCCTGACCTGAATCAGCGATAGCCCCGAGCAGCTCGGCCATGGCCGCTTCGGCGTTGGCGTCGGGAATCACGCATTGGTACTGCTGAAAGCCTTGGCGGCCGTAAATGCGGTTCCAGTGCATGATGCGATCCAGCGGGTAGAAGAAGGGCTCGTAGGCACTGCGTTTTGCGGTTCGCTTGCCTGGATGCGCGCGCCAGTAAAGCGAGTTGAAAGCTCGCAGTGACAGGTTATTGATCAGCGAGACGGGCGGCGTCAGCGGCATTTTCAGGCGGCTGCCGCGCTCGACCTCAAGCGAGCCATAGCGCGCATGATCACCGACGATGAATACGCCGCGCCCGGTATTGGCACCTTTGGCCAGACAGTCGACCCAGGCCACGCTGTATTCGTGCTGGTGATCCAGTTCCGCGCTAAGACTGAAAAATTCGGCCAGGTTGGCGAAGCGCACCACCGTGCTGTCAATCTGGCTGGAGCGTACCCGCATCAGTTGCAGGTCGGCCCAGTTAATGACGCCCGTGAGACCCAGACCGCCAATACTGGCGGCGAACAGTTGGGCATTTTCCACCGGCGAACAGATTCGCGCCGTCTCGCCGTGGCGCAACAGGCCAAAACGCAAGACATGGTTCCCGAATGTGCCACGCAGGTGATGATTCTTGCCGTGTACGTCATTGGCGATGGCACCGCCAACCGTGGCGAATTGAGTGCCGGGCGTGACGGGCAAAAACCAGCCATTAGGGATGGCCGCTGCGAGGATTTCGGCCAGGGTGACACCTGCTTCCACGCGGATGGTGCCGGTGTTCCAGTCGGCGCGAATGAAGCGATCCAGTGCGCGCATGTGCAGTACCTGATCGCTGGCAGCCAGGCAACTGTCGCCATAGCTGCGGCCGTTACCGTAGGGCAGGCAGGTCTGGTGCCGATCGATGACGTTGTGCATGTGGTCGGTGAGGCCGTCGATCCATGGACAGGCATGTCCGTGTTGCGCGGTTCGCGGGTAGCGACCCCAGGAGTACAAGGGCTCAGTCATGCAGCGATCCAGAACACGAGGACGAAGAGGGCACCGATCACCTGGCTCATGCGGTCGCGAATCGCGAACACCACCGGGTCATCGTTCATCAGGCCGCGATGGGTGAGCATCCAGACCCGGGTAATCCAGAACAGCAGCAAGGGGCAGGTCAGCCAGATGACGTGAGGATGGCCGTACATCGCGACGGTCGAGCCTTCGTGGATGTAGAGGGCGAGCACCATCACCGCCAGATGGCCGGACGACGCACCCAGCGCGGCGATCATGTCCAGGTCGCCGGGGTAGTAGCCGCGGCCGCGCGCCTTGTCCATCAAGTCCTTGGCTCGTGCCTCACGCAGCTCGGCGTAGCGCTTGACCAATGCCAGGCTGAGAAACATGAACATTGAAAAAGCCAGAATCCAGAACGTCAGCGGCAGGCTGAACGCGGCAGCACCGGCCAGGATGCGGGCGGTGTAAAGCATCGCCAGGACGATCACATCCAGCACCATCTGCCGCTTCAGACTCAGCGAGTAGGCCAGGGTCAGTCCGTAATACGCCGCGAGTACGGCGGAGAACTGCCAGGGCAACAGCAAGGTGGACCCGACAAATGCGCAGATCAATAACACGGGCACGATGACCAGCCCGGACTTGATCGACAGCTTGCCGCTGGCGAACGGGCGCTTGCGCTTGCTCTGGTGGTGACGGTCGTCAGCCAGGTCCAGCAGATCATTCAGCACGTAAACGCTGGACGCACACAGGCCGAAGAACAGAAAGGCCAGGACGCCGTTTAGCAGCAGGTCTGCTCTGCCAAACTGATGCGCCGCGAGCAGGGGGACGAAGATCAGCGCGTTCTTCATCCACTGGTGCATACGCAACGCTTTGCGCCAGTCGCGCAGGCTTGAGGTATTGGAGTGAATGACGTTTTTGACGTTGCCCTGGGCCTTGGCTTTTTTCTCTACTCCCCGGAGAGGATTGACCACGATGGCCTCGCGGGCGGCATCCCAGATGGGCAGATCGTCCATGGAGTTGCCAAGGTAATCGAATCCGTTCTGACCATAATGGCCCACCAACAGGTCACGCTTGGTGTGAGCTGAAAGGTTGCGGTCGGCATTGGAGGCCACCACCAGATCGAACAACTGCAAGTGTTCGGCGATGCGTTTTGCCAGGCTGTCGTGGCTGGCAGTGGCCAATACGATCATCCGTCCGGCGGCGCGTTCGGCTTCGATCAACTCGATCACTTGCGGGTCGTAGGGCAATACCGTTACGTCAATCTGCGTATTGAGCGCCAAACCTTCTTTAAGCGCCGCTTTACCCTTTAACAACCATCCAAACAGTTTATAGATTTGTAGCGGATGACTTCGAACGAATGTCATCGCGGTTTCCATCAACAAGTCGGACTGCAATAACGTGCCGTCGAGATCGACAACTAAGGGGAGGAAAGGTTGAGGAGTAGTTTGTTGAACTCTTCCCTGAATTCTGGCCATGTCGGTGCGCTCCTGCCGGGGGTGAGCGCACTATGAAACGGAAGAGTGATTAAGCCACCTCAATAAAACTAAACAGGTTGCTTTATATCGTCAGTGGGCTGGCGTCAGAAAGTATCCCGTCTTTGTAAGGCTTGATAGATGCGGCAAGTGTTTCATCAGGATTACAACTAAGCAGGTATCTTCAGTCCGGGATTTATGCGTCAATTCTGACTGCGTTTACCGTATCTGTAGGCGATTGCGCCGTGAACCAAGCGATCTCTGTAGCAACTGCCGAAGGCTGCGATGGGCGGTTATCAGGGTTATCGCTTCGCAGCCTTCGGCAGCTCCTACATAGGAATCGCATCCATTCAGTGGCTTATGGTTTGTTTGAGAGGCGCCGCAGGGCCGCTGTCTATTCCATAAGCCGACGAGTCATAATGACCGCGTTTTCAGTCGATGGAACGCCGTCATGATGAGCAATCCGCTGTTACGTGCCCTTGTGCCGCTGGTGGCAGACCTGAGTCGCGAGCTGCCCGACGAGGAGCGCTATCGACGGTTGTTGAGTGCATTGCGGGAACTCTTGCCGTGCGACGCGGTGGCCTTGCTCAAATTTGAAGGCGATGTACTGATCCCTTTAGCGGTAGAAGGCCTGAGCGCTGATACCCTCGGGCGGCGCTTTCGGGTTGAAGAGCATCCGCGACTGAAGATCCTGCTGGAAAACCCCAGACCGACGCGTTTCTCCATGGACTGTGACTTGCCTGACCCCTACGACGGACTGGTCGATGGCCACGGCGGCCAACTCGAAGTTCACGATTGCCTGGGGTGCCCGCTTTATTTTCAGGGCAAACCCTGGGGGCTGATCACCCTCGACTCTCTGGAGTCATCGAGTTTCGGTCAGGTCGACCTGGATAACCTCGAAGCCTTCGCCAGCCTGGCGGCCGCGACGGTGATCGCCAGTGAACGCATCAACCAGTTGGCAAGGGGGTTCGAAGATCAACGGCAACTGGCTGAGGTGTACAAACGTGCCGCCGGGGGACGCGGGCCTCGTGAGTTGATTGGTCAGAGCGCGGTCCACAAGCGCCTGCTTCAGGAAATTCAGCTGGTAGGCAATAGCCTGTTGTCTGTGTTGATCACGGGTGAGACCGGCGTTGGCAAGGAGTTGGTCGCTGAGGCCATACACTTTGGCTCGCCTCGGGCGCATAAACCGCTCATCAGCCTTAACTGTGCGGCGCTGCCGGAGACCTTGGTTGAGAGCGAACTGTTCGGCCATGTCAAAGGTGCGTTTTCCGGGGCAGTTAACGGTCGCAGCGGCAAGTTTGAACTGGCGAATGGCGGAACTATCTTTCTCGATGAAGTCGGCGAGTTGCCATTGTCTGTGCAATCCAAGTTGCTGCGCGTCCTGCAGAGCGGTCAGGTGCAGCGGGTGGGTTCCGATCAGGAGCATCATGTGGATGTGCGGATCATCGCCGCCACTAATCGTGATCTTGCCGAAGAAGTGCGCGCCGGCCGTTTTCGCGCTGATTTGTACCATCGGCTGAGCGTCTATCCGCTGCTGGTTCCGCCATTGCGCGAGCGTGGCCGCGATGTCCTGTTGCTGGCGGGCTACTTCCTTGAAGAAAATCGCGCCCGTATGGGGCTGCGCAGTTTGCGTCTCAACAGCGAGGCGCAGAGGCTGCTGCTGGGTTATCACTGGCCAGGTAACGTGCGCGAACTGGAACACTTGATCAGTCGGGCAGTGCTGAAGTCGCTGTCGTCCAGTGCCGGGCGACCACGTATTCTCACCATCGAAGCGCAAGCTTTAGGCCTGGAAAACGAGGTGCTTAGTGTGAGCACAAAACTACAAGAAGATAAGCGCTCACTCCCGGATACCGGGGCTAATTTGAAAGTGGCGGTGGACGCTTATCAGAAACAACTGATTGAACACGCACTGTTGCGCCACGACGGCAAATGGGCCCAAGTAGCGCGGGAACTGGGGATTGATCGTGCCAACTTGAGCCGACTGGCCAAGCGTCTGGGTATTCGCTAATCACTTTTTTTACGCCAAATCAAGCGTATGAGGGCGTCAAGTCGTGTAGAACAGGGCGAGCTGTTATTGGTCGCGATTTGTGAAAAAAGAGTGAATTTTTTGGAAAGACGGGATGTCCTCTATTGCACTAAGCAAACCAACAAGGAGGCGCTGCCTGGATGTCACAGTACAAACATTACAGAATCGATTATTTGCTAAACGGCGCGTTCAAGTCTTTCTACATCAGTGCTGAGCACATGGATAATTCCGAAGCATGGCATCATGCCAGCGTTGATGCAGGGATTGCACGTATCCCCAAATATCGAACAGAAAAAGTCCCCCGCGTTTCCAAGCCTTACGCGGAACACTTCGGTATTACTAACGTGGAATGGCTGCAAAGTTGAAGACCCTGGCCGGTGTTGTCTGATCGACACGCCGGCCTGGTGCGCCTGCAATGGGCGCACCCTGCGGCCTGTGGAATCATCGATGCGCAATATTCTCCAGGGCCAGATTGCGGGTTTTCGGCCCGAACCTGCCAATGGTAATGATCACGATCAACATGCTGCTGACGATGAACGCCAGAACCCCCGGTGTGCCGAAGTGATCGAGAAAAAAACCGATCAACAAGCTGCTGAACACGGTCGACAGACGGCTGAATGAATAGCAGAAGCCTACGGCGCGGGCACGAATGTTGGTGGGGAATAATTCCCCTTGGTATGAGTGATAGCTGAAGCTCAGCCATGCATTGCAGAAGGTGATCATCACCCCGCAGAACACCAGGCCGACAGCTGAAGTCTGAAAGGCGAACAGGGTGCCGAAAATCATTGAGCCCAACGCCGAGCCGACGATCTGCCATTTGTTTTCAAAACGGTTGGCGAACCTGACGAACAACAGCGGACCCAGCGGATAGGCAAGGGTGATGATAAACGCGTAACCCAGACTGTGGGTCACGCTGACGCCCTGACCGGACAGTAACGCCGGTAACCAGTTGCCAAAGCCGAAGAAGCCGATGGCCTGAAACACATGGAACACGATCAGCATCAATGCCCGACGGCGATAAGGCGGCTGCCAGATGTCCGCGAAGCGGCCCTTGCCCGAGACGGCAACCACTTCCGGTTCCGGGACGTCCAGTGGCTTGCCATGGTCGCGCTCGCAGCGTGCTTCGATGTCATCCATGATGCGTTCGGCTTCGTCGAAGCGGCCGTGTTGCGCCAGCCAGCGTGGCGACTCCGGCAGACGTGAGCGTAGCCACCAGATAAACAACGCAAATACCGCACTGGCGAGCACCACCCAGCGCCAGCCGGAGATGCCGAACGGCGCTTGTGGCACCAGCCACCATGACATCAGCGCCACAGCGGGCACTGACAGAAACTGGATAAAGAAGGCAAATGCAAACGCCGAGCTGCGCATGCGTTTGGGCACCAGCTCCGACAGGTAAGCGTCGATGGTGACCAGTTCGATCCCCAGACCGATCCCCACCAGAAACCGCATGCAGATAATGCCCAGTGCATCAGTCTGAATGCCCATCAATACGGTGGCGATGGTGTACCAGATCAACGCGAAGGTAAAAATCGCCCGACGGCCAAATCGGTCCGCGATGGGGCTTAGCAGGCTCGCACCCAGAAACAGGCCTAGAAAAGTCGCCGAGGCAAAGGCTGCCTGATCTGAAAAGCCGAAAACACCTTGGGCGCCCGTGGCGAAGATTCCGTCACGCAGAAGGCCAGGGCTGATGTAGGCCGTCTGGAACAAGTCGTAAAGCTCGAAAAAACCACCGATAGACAGCAGCGCCACCAGTTTCCAGACCGTGGCGACGGCCGGCAGACGATCTATTCGCGCCGAGATCTGAGCGGCACGGACCGGATCGGGACCGTCGTCGGCTGCATCGGTCGGCGAAGAGTTCGCAGTAGAAGGGGAGGACATACACAGGCATCCATTATTTTTTGATGGCGTATGGTAGCGGGTTTACAATTTGTAATGATTGCTGCTTTTGGCTTGGTTTGGATTTTGGTTGGTGAAAAATTGCTAGAAAATTTAGTTTTTTGGTCTTGAAGATTTATTTGTAGAAGTTATTAGCTTGAATAAAAATTTTGCAGGTCACCACACTACTACCCGTTGGAACGCAGAACCAGTGGGAGCAGGGCTTGCCCGCGATTGGGTTTACAGATTATCGCGGGCAAGCCCGGCTCCCACAGGTGCTGCGCAGTCCCGTAGGACCGGCTAAAGCCGGTCCTACGCAAGAGCGCAATCTCATATGGGAGACTGCCCGCGAAGAACGATAACGCTGCGCATCTGATCTACCGGGTCGGCTGATTCGCGGGCAAGCCACGCTGCAACAGGACCAGCGTTGGCTGTGCGGATGGCTGTATCAAGATATGTCACGAATCTTTAATATTGTCTTCCGCTCTGCTGCCAGTCTGGTTTCCTGTGAAGTTCAAACTGCCCACTACCGCCACCGCTCCATTTTGCCCATCGGCTGTCACCGACAGCGTTGCCATTCCGGCCAATGCCTCGTTGGCGCGCAAGATGCTGTTGTTTATCGGCCCTGGCCTGCTGGTTTCCATTGGCTACATGGATCCGGGCAATTGGGCCACCGCTATTGAAGCCGGGTCGCGATTCGGTTACGCGTTGTTGTTTGTGGTACTGCTGGCGAGTCTGTCCGGCATGGTCTTGCAGAATTTGTGTTCGCGATTGGGCATCGCCACTGGTCGAGACCTGGCGCAATTATCCGCCTCGCGTTACAGCCCAGGCGTTGCGAAAGGGCAGTGGCTGCTGGCGGAACTGTCGATTCTTGCCACTGACCTGGCTGAAGTGCTCGGCGCAGCGTTGGCGTTTCACCTGTTGTTAGGTGTGTCGATCACCACTGGGGTAGTCCTTACCGCTTTCGACACAGTAATCGTGCTGGCACTGCAAGGTGCCAATTTCCGCCGCCTGGAAGCCATCATACTGGGCCTGATCGCCACGATTGGTGCCTGCTTCACGGTAGAACTGGTGCTGATCAAACCGTTCTGGCCGGACGTCGCCGCAGGTCTGAAGCCCACTTGGGACGTGCTCAGCAATCAGGAACCGCTTTATCTGGCCATCGGTATTCTCGGCGCAACGGTCATGCCTCATAACCTCTACCTGCATTCGTCATTGGTGCAGACCAGGGTCAATGGTGACGATGACGCCAGTAAAGCCAGCGCGATCAAGTTCGCGCGACTGGACACCATCGCTTCCCTGAGTCTGGCGCTGTTGATCAACGCCGCGATCCTGATCCTCGCAGCGGCCGCGTTCCACAAGAGTGGGCACACCGATGTGGTGGAAATTCAGGATGCTTACCACCTGCTGGATCCTTTGGTGGGCGGGGCGGTAGCCAGCGTTTTGTTTGGTATCGCCTTGTTGGCGGCCGGACAGAGTTCGACGTTCACCGGCACCATCGCCGGGCAAGTCGTGCTTGAAGGCTTTCTCCAGGCGAAGATTCCGTGCTGGCAACGTCGCTTGATCACTCGTGGTCTGGCCTTGATCCCGGCGCTGATCGGGGTGATCTGGCTGGGCGATGGCGCGGTAGGCAAGATGCTGGTGCTCAGTCAGGTTGTGCTCAGCCTGCAACTTCCATTTGCACTGTGGCCGCTGATCCGCTTCACCAGCGACCGGCAATTGATGGGACCGTTCGTCAACAGCCTCACCGTCAAGATTGCGGCCTGGGGCCTGTTTGGATTGATCTCGGCTGCGAATCTGACGTTGATGTGGTTTTGGGTGAGCTGAAAGCGCTGAACTTTTATCCTGTAGGAGCTGCCGAAGGCTGCGAAAGCGTTATATCTGACACACCCTCTTCGCAGCCTTCGGCAGCTCCTACAATGACCTTGCTGATTGCGAGTTGCCCTGTGTACTCCTAAAAATGGAGCGGCTATTGACCAGCACAGCTTCACTTACGCCTCCTGATGCAAGCCGCCAAGGCCAGATCTTCGAAACCGATCTCCCGGCACGGCTGGATCGTTTGCCCTGGGGGCGTTTTCATACCCTCCTGGTGTTTGCCCTTGGCATCACCTGGCTACTCGACGGTCTTGAAGTGACGCTGGCAGGTTCGGTATCCGGTGCGCTGAAAAGCAGTCCGGCGCTGCAGATGTCCAATAGCGATATTGGCCTGGCAGGGGCTGTGTACATTGCCGGGGCGGTGCTGGGCGCGTTGTTGTTCGGCTGGCTGACGGACCGTCTGGGGCGACGCAAGCTGTTCTTCATCACGTTGCTGCTGTATGTCGGTGCCACGGCGGCAACTGCCTTCTCGTTCAGTCTGGGCAGCTTCCTGCTGTTCCGTTTTCTTACGGGAATGGGCATTGGCGGTGAGTACACCGCGATCAACTCGACCATCCAGGAATTCACCCCGGCGCGCTACCGGGGCTGGGTCGATCTGACCATTAACGGCACGTTCTGGCTCGGTGCGGCGTTGGGCGCTGGAGGCTCGATCGTGTTGCTGGATCCGCAGTGGGTAGGCGGCGACCTCGGCTGGCGGCTCTGTTTCGGCATTGGCGCGGCATTGGGGCTGCTGATTCTGTTCATGCGCCTGTGGTTGCCGGAAAGCCCGCGCTGGCTGTTGATCCATGGGCAAACCGAGGAGGCGACACGCATTGTTGAGCAGATCGAGAACCGCCTTCGCGCGCAAGGCCACGAACTTGCGCCGTTAACGGGTAAACCCTTGCGCCTGCATGCCCGGGATCACACGCCCATCAGGGAAATCTTCCACACCCTGTTTGTCAGCTTCCGTCAGCGAGCGCTGGTGGGCATGACGTTGCTGACCGCTCAGGCATTTTTCTACAACGCGATCTTCTTCACCTACGCGCTGGTACTCACCGATTTCTACAACGTGCCCGCCGAGCAAGTCGGCTGGTACGTGTTGCCGCTGGCACTGGGTAATTTTTGCGGTCCACTGTTGCTGGGGCGGCTGTTCGACGTGATTGGTCGCCGAGTGATGATCAGCCTGACCTACGCAGTGTCCGGTGTGTTATTGGCCATCAGCGGTTATCTGTTCCAGCAGGGCTTGCTCGACGTCACACAGCAAGCGGTGGCCTGGATGGTGATTTTCTTCTTCGCCTCGGCGGCGGCCAGTTCGGCGTACCTGACCGTGGCGGAGACCTTCCCGCTGGAGATCCGCGCCTTGGCGATTGCAGTGTTCTACGCCTTCGGCACCGGCCTGGGTGGGATCATCGGGCCGACACTGTTTGGTGAGTTGATTCAGACCCAGGACCGCAGCAACGTGCTGATCGGCTACCTGATTGGCGCAGCACTGATGCTGATTGCCGCGGGAGTGCAGGGGGTGTGGGGCGTTGCGGCTGAGCGCAAGTCGCTGGAGGATGTCGCCCGGCCGTTATCCCAGGCCAAAGACTGAATCAGCAATCGATGCGCTGGGCGACATCGCGCAAGTCATCTACGGACGCTTGCAGCTTATCGATCTGCTGACCGACCTCTTTTGCATCTCGCGCATGAACGGAGTGCTGCAAATACAGCAGGTGCCCGGATAAATGCAGGGAAACACCTTCGAGATCGTCAGCAGTGCTGTGCAGATCGCTCTGGATGTTTTTCAGTTCTTCGATTTTCAACAGAGACTCCAGAAGTCAGGGGCCGAATGGCATTGACGTCCAGGTCAAGGTCAACCATCAAAGCAAAAAGATGGCTAATTGATATATTGCGCAAATTTATCACATTTGTCGCGTGCTTTTTATTCGTCTTCCAGATCGGACTCGGAGTAGGAGTCCAGCAAAGCAGCCAATGCCAGAGTGCGTTGCAGCCCCGTTGTGGTTTGCATGATCTGGGCAACAGCTTCAATGGCCGCGGCCTTGGCTTGTTCCCGCTCTGCTTCTGTGTTGTTCGGCGTCGCGTCCTGAGCCGCGGCGATGATCGATTCTTCAAAACTGTTCATGGGTTGCGCTCTGCAAATGAAGGCACCTTACGGCTGGCTTGTCATGACCGCCTGTCCAATGCGGGCCATTCTGCCTGATTCCTGCCACGAGAGTCAGTGGGCACGGCTCAGTGGGTGATTTTATTCAATACGCCGTCGACACCGATCCTTACCTTGATCACGTCATTTCAGATCAAGTTGAAGGTGTTCAAATGAGTGTGTTGGTGTCCATGGCAGCCTTTGCGCTGGCTTCCTCAATCACCCCGGGACCGGTAAATATCGTGGCATTGAGTTCGGGGGCGCGTTACGGCCTGGGCTCGGCGCTGCTGCACGTTACTGGTGCCACGCTGGGTTTCACGCTGTTGTTGATTCTGATCGGCTTCGGCCTGCATGAAACGCTGCTGCATTTGCCATTTCTGACCCTCGCAATCAAGTGGGCCGGGGTGGCTTTTCTGCTGTATATGGCCTGGAAACTGGCCCTGGATAACGGGCAGCTGGACGTAGAACGTGAAGGTGACAAGCCGTCGATGCTGGTGGGGGCGGTGATGCAGTGGCTGAACCCCAAGGCGTGGCTGGCGTGTATTGCAGGGATGGGAGCGTTTGTTGCCAGTGGCGAAACGCGGCTCATCTGGCAGTTCGCGGCGATCTATTTCGTGATCTGCTATCTCTCCCTGGCATGCTGGGCGTTTGCCGGGACGTTTCTGCGTCAATACTTGAAAAGTGCGCTGGGCATCCGCGTTTTCAACCGCAGCATGGCGCTGCTGCTGGTGGGCTGCGCGGTTTACCTGCTGGCTTACTGATCGATTATTGCAGGCGATATTGCCCTGGCGTCGCGGCCAGATGTTTCTTGAATGCCCGTTGGAAGTGCGCCTGATCGGCAAAGCCCAATTCGTGAGCCACGTCAGCAATCAGGCTGCCGTTTTTGAGTTGAGTGCGAGCGTGCTGGATGCGGCGGTTGATCAGGTACGCGTGGGGCGTCATGTGGTAACGCTGTTCGAAAGCGCGGATCAGATACGAACCGGACAAACTGGCCGCGTTGCACATGTCTTCGAGGGTAATGGGCCGTTTGAAGTTGTCATTGATGTACTGCGCCACGCGTTCGACCCGCTGGGTTGCCAGCTCCGGGCGAATAGAGTGGGTGCCCAGGGTGTGCTGCATCTGGCTGAAGAACGCTATGGCGGTGCATTGCTTGTGCAGAACCTCAGCCTGACGGTCGATCAGCGTCGCGTAGAGGTTATTCAGGCCCCTGAACAGGCCAGGTGCAGTGCTGTGGGTTTGCGCAATTGGCTGGAAATCATGGTTTCCATCAAGACCCAGTTCATGTTGCAGGCCGGTCAGCCACTGGGTATCGACGTACAGCATCAGGTATGACCAGTGCTGATCGGCAATGGGATTGCAGGCATGGACGTCGCCGGGGTTCATCAGCACCACTGTGCCCGCACGCACGTGCTGGCTGCTTTTCTCATGAAGGTAAGTGCTTTGCCCGGCAGTGATCGCCCCGATGGAAAACACTTCATGGGAGTGCTTGGCATAACACAGCTTGCGCCCATCGCCCACCGAACGTGCCTCGATGAAAGGCAACTGCTCGTCACGCCAGAAGTAGGGCGCTTGTGGTTGTGGATTCATGGGGTTATCGATCCGTCTGCAATTTTTCATGAGTGATCGGTCGTGGGACCGGCTTTAGCCGGGAAGGGGCATTTCACACACCGCAAATTCATCGGTTGTAAGCTCTTCTTCCCGGCTAAAGCCGGTCCCACGTCGTCCGGTACGACGAGAGCAAATGGCGCTTCCAGAGATTAGCGCATCTTAGCCAACATCAAAACGTTTGCAGCAAAGCCCGCAGCCGGTCCAGCGCCGGGTCGATGTCCAGGGTTTCGATGGCGCCAAAGCCCAGATAGATTCCGGCGCGATCAGGTGTGGACTGGTAATACGGCGTCAGTGAGTAAATGCCGACGTCATGCTGGCGAGCCTGTTTGATGAGCCGCTCGACATCCAGTGGCACCTTGCACCACAGCGCCATGTGAAAGCCCGCCGTGGCCGGAATGGCTTCAAACCAGGGCGCAAGGTCCGTCGCCAGCCGCGAAAGAATGCGTTCCCGACGCCCGGCGTAGATCCCGTGGCAGCGACGAATATGTTTTTGCAGTAAGCCGTCGTCGATAAATTTAGCCAGTGCCCATTGATTCAAGGTGCTGGTGTGCCAGTCGGTCAATTGCCGGGCCTTGATCACTGCTGCGTAAATGGCGGCGGGTAACACGGCGTAACCCAGACGCAGCTCCGGCAACAGGGTTTTCGAGAACGTCCCGACGTAGGCGACTATGCCGTGGCGATCCATGCTCTGCAGCGAGTCGGTGGGCTGGCCTTCGTAGCGGAATTCGCTGTCGTAGTCATCCTCAATGATGATCGCGCCGATACGCCGCGCTTTGTCCAGCAAGGCCTGACGACGGGCCGCGGTCATGGGCATGCCCAGTGGCATCTGGTGCGACGGCGTGACGTAGATAAACCGTGCATCTTCCGGAATTGCATCCACCTGCATGCCGTCGGCGTCCACCGGAACGCCAATCACTTTTGCGCCTTGGGCGGAGAATAATAGACGGGCCGGTCTATAGCCCGGATCCTCCATGGCAACGTGACAGCCGGGCTCGATCAGCACTCGTGAAATAAGGTCCAGCGCCTGTTGCGCGCCGTTACACACAACAATGTCATCGGCCACGCAACGCACGCCGCGGGCGAACGCGATATGTCCGGCAATGGCCTTGCGCAGAATCTCCAGGCCTTGCGGCTGACTGTACAGACCGGGTGTTTTCGCCAGTTGCCGCAAGGCATGCTGCACGCAGCGTCGCCATTCTTCAGCGGGAAAATGACTGTGACTGACCGCGCCGCCAATGAAGTCGCCGCGTCGGGTGTCCTCTACAGCAGGGTGGCGCAGGCCCAGCTCCAGGCTTTGCCATTTCTCCAGAACTGCCGCACTGGCGAGGTCACAGGTTTCCTGCTTGCGGGACTGCGCGGTCGCCAGGCTGTTGACGAAGGTGCCGCTGCCCCTCTTGCCCACCAGAAAGTTCTCGTAGGTCAGGCGTGAGTAGGCGTCCGAGATGGTTTTACGTGACAGACCCAGTTGCACCGCCAACAGACGGCTGGGCGGTAACTGCACACCCGCGGCGAGCCGACCGGATTCGATGTTGTCACGCAATTGGTCGTAGAGCTGGTTTGCCAGGTCCTTGCGACCTTTGATGACAATGTGCAATTCCATCGCTTGCTCCGGGCCAACCGCGACGCACGGTTTGAAAGGCCGCTGATTCTTTCAGGGCTCTCCGGGTTCGGCAATCAGCTTCGGTAGAAGTGTTTCAAAGGCAGGAGGTATTTAGCATGCTGGAGGAGGGGGTAGCTGGATTAACGGGATGCGCAGAGAGGAGTTGAGAGGTGTGTACGCAAAATTGTTGTAGGAGCTGCCGAAGGCTGCGATAGCGGTATCATCAGATACATCGTTTTCTCAGCCTTCGACGGCTCTCATCAAACACAAAATAACTATTTGAATTCAGCTACTTTTTTGTAGGAGTGAGCTTGCTCGCGATAGCGTTTGGTCAGGCGATAACTTCTCAACAGTTCGACCGCCATCGCGAGCAAGCTCACTCCTACAGGACCCAGTGTTTACCGCGAGACAGCGCTGTGTCACGCACACCGGGGCCACTCCTGCAATTCGATTGCTCTTACTTTTTCTTTGCCGGCACGATTTCGGTGATTTGCCCGTTGGTGAGCTGTACCTGCACATATTTGTCGTGGATCTGCACCCACTGGGATTCTTTGGCCGGCTCTTTCAGGCCACGCTTGCTCCAGTCTTTCAGACCTTCTTCAGGACGGCGGAATTTCTCAGGCGCGCGGGAGCCGAGTTCCAGATCATGCATGTTGTCCTTGGACTTCTCAATGGTCGGCTCTGGGGCATCGGCAGCCTGGACTGATAGGCTGGTCACAGACACACAGCCAAGAATTGCCAGACAGGCGACGAGTGATTTGCTCTTCATATACAGCTCCTAAGGCTCAGTGCGTAATGCGCTGTTCGTAGCTCTAGGACAACTGTCGAAAAAAATCATTCGGTTTCATTGCTGGGTTATGGCTGATGGGTCGTCGATCCGTGAACCAGTGCTCGCCCTGACGACGCAGGGCGAGCATTGGGGGGCGTCAGCTTTTCAGCGTTTGCGCGACGACAGTGGCAAGCGGCGTAGTGGGGCGACCAATCAGGGCGCTCAACTGGCGACTGTCATCGATTAGAGCACCCTTGGCTGCGGCTGCATCCGAGTCGGCCAGCAGTTCAGCGACGCTACCTGGCAAGCCAGCCTGAATCAGTGCGGCTTGAAAATCGGTCTGCGGCAAGTCGGTATACGGCACGGTTTTGCCCGTTTGCTTCGAAATCTCGGCGGCAAAGTCGCTCAGGGTGTAAGCGTCGTCACCTGCCAACTCATAAACCCGACCGGCCTGGTTTTCAGTCGAGGTCAACACCGCCACGGCTGCGTCCGCATAGTCAACACGGGTGGCTGAGCTGATACGGCCCTGAGCGGCGCTGCCGAACACTGCGCCATGTTCCAGTGCCGCCGGGATACTCGCGGCGTAGTTCTCGGTATACCAGCCATTGCGCAACAGTACGAACGGCACGCCGGACTTCTGCAGCGCCGCTTCGGTCTGGCGATGTTCTTCCGCAAGCCCCAGCAGCGAATTGTCAGCATGCAAAACGCTGGTATACGCCAGCAGCTTGACGTTGGCACGTTTCGAGGCGTCGATCACCGCCTGATGCTGCGCGGCACGTTGGCCGATTTCATTGGAAGAAATCAGCAGAATCTTCTCGGCACCTTTGAACGCGCTGTCCAGCGTTGAAGCTTGCGAGTAATCGGCTTGACGCACCTGCACGCCCAATGCGGCGAGGTCAGAGGCTTTTTCCGGGCTGCGCACGGCGGCGATGAGTTGCCCTGCAGGAACGCTGGCCAGCAGCTTTTCAATGACGAGACGGCCCAATTGGCCGGTTGCTCCGGTAATAACGTACATGCTTGGTTCCTTCAATGTATTCAAGGGAAGCCAGAGCATAGACATGATGCTAACCTTTCGTAAGTACGTACGAAAAGGTAAGTGTCATGAATGGATCAGAGCAGCAAAGCCGTTCACTGCTCGCGGCAGTGATGGAAGCGCGGGCGGGCGAGTTGATGGCGGCGGATTGTCCGTCGCGGATCGTGCTCAATCACGTGTGCAGTCGCTGGGGCGTATTGGTGCTGGTGGTGCTGCGCAGCGGCATGCACCGCTTCAGTGAACTGCGCCGCAAGATTGGCGGGGTCAGCGAGAAAATGCTCTCGCAGACATTGCAGCATCTGGAGGGTGACGGTTTCGTCGAGCGCAAGGCATTGCCGGTGGTGCCGCCACACGTTGAATACCGCCTGACGCCGCTAGGTGAGGAAGTGGCGTTGCAGGTCGAGAATCTGGCGAACTGGATCGAGGGTAATCTGCCGCGCATCATGGCGGCGCGAGAGGAAGTGGATTCAGCCAGATTGACCTGAGACTTGTGGAAGTAACTTGTGGGAGCGGTGCTTGCCCGCGATAAGGCTGGACGCGATCTGAAGAGAACCGCGTCCAGCCTTATCGTCGGAATTCCGCCCAGACCAAGCACCGCTCCCACAGGTCCCCCGTAATTTCTGAGACCAGCTTCACCCGGACAAAAAAATGCCCGGCGACATGACGAGGCCGGGCAAAGGGGAGGTGAACCGTTTATTTCGGTTGCAGCGCCTCGCGGACGGTTTTCACGTCTGCACTGGACACCGCAGGGGCGGCGTTGCCCCAACTGTTGCGCACGTAGGTCAGCACGTTGGCGACGTCGTCATCGGACAGCGCCCACCCCAGTGCAGGCATCGCCGGTGCGGTCGGGGCTGCATCGGTGGCTCCGGCACGACTGCCTGCCAGCACCACGCGGATCATCGACGACGGGTCGGCACTGTTGATCAGAGGCGCCATGGCCAGTTTCGGGAACAGGTTTTCTGCACCTTCACCGTTGCCCACGTGGCAGGCTGAACAGCGGTCAGCGTAGATGGTTTTGCCTGCAACCATGGCCGGATCATTCGCGTCCAGCGCTTTGGGGAGCGCAGCCGGTTTCGCGCCATCCTTGAGGTAGACCGCCACGGCCATCAGGTCGGCATCCTTCCAGTGTTGCGAAGAATGTTCGACTTCCTCGGCCATTGGACCTGAGGCGATATCGAAGCGGTTGGCACCGGTCTTCAGATACTTGACGATGTCTTCCTCGGTCCAGCTACCGATACCGCTGTGGGCGTCGGCGGTGATGTTTGGCGCGACCCAGTTCTGCAGGTTGGCACCGGTCAGGAACTGATCGTTCTTGTCGCCACCCGTCAGGCCTTTAGGCGTGTGGCAGGTGCCACAATGCCCCAGACCCTCCACCAGATAGGCGCCGCGGTTCCACTGCTCGGACTTCTGCGGATTGGCTTTGAATTCGCCTTCCTTGAAGTTCATCAGGTTCCACGCCAACAAGCTGGTGCGCACGTTGAACGGGAAGGGCAGCTGGTTGGTTTCAACCTTGTTGTCCACCGCATCCAGCGTTTGCAGGTAGGCCCAGATCGCCTGATTATCCTGACGGGTGACCTTGGTGTAGGCGGTGTAGGGCATTGCTCCGTACAAACGCTTGCCGTCCAGGCCGTGTCCCTTGGACATGGCGTTCTGGAAGTCGTTGAAGGTCCAGCGACCGATGCCTGTGACCGGATCTGGCGTGATATTGGCCCCCAGCAGTTTGCCGAACGGCGTATCAAGCACCACGCCCCCGGAAAACGCCGGTTTGCCGGGCAAGGTATGGCAGGCGGTGCAGTCGCCCAGGGTGGTCAGATACCGGCCTTGTTCCACCAGGTTGTACGAGTCGGCCCCGGTGGCGGCGTGTGCGACGTTGAGGGTCAGGCCCAATACGCCGACGCAGACAGAGAGAAGAGTCTTCATGCCGGGATCATCTCCCCAGGGCGTTTCAAATATCGGGTGCGAATCGCATCGGCGGCCTTGAAGGCCAGTGCTGCGACAGTGCCGGTGGGGTTGTAGCCGGGGTTCTGCGGGAAGGCCGACGAGCCAACCACGAACAGGTTCGGTACATCCCAGACTTGCAGGTATTTGTTCACCGAACTGGTCTTCGGATCAGCCCCCATGATGAAACCGCCGACGATGTGCGACGACTGATAGGGCGAGCTGTTCCAGTGCCCGGTCTGCGCTTTCGGGACGGTCTGTAGCGGGTTCATGCTCTTGGCGATTTCCTGAACCTTGCCCGTCACGTACGCGGCCATCTTGCGGTCGTTTTCCGGGAAGTCGAAGGTGATACGCAACAGCGGCCGACCATGAGGATCCTTGTAGGTCGGGTCCAGTGACAGGTAGTTGGTGCGGGTCGCGTAACTACTGGCTTCACAGCCGATGGACATGGTGTTGGCGTAGTTCTTGACTGTCGCCTGCTTCCACTGTGAACCCCAGGCGGGTGTGCCCGGCGGCACCGGACGCGCGTCAATGGGGGCGGCGCCGATGGGCGTTACCCGCGTGCTGCCGCCGCCGACAAAACCCAGACCCGAGTGGTCGAAGTTGTCGTTATTGAACTCGTCGATACCCATGCCAATGGCACCGCCGCCAATGAACGGGTTGAAGTTCTTGTCATCGAAGAACATCTGCACGCTGTTGGCGGTCTGGTATGCGTAGTTGCGACCGGTGGTGCCGGTATTGGTCACCGGATCGTAGGGCTTGCCGACGCCGGAAAGCAGCATCAGACGCACGTTTTCGAAGATGAATGCGCTGATGATGACCAGGTCTGCGGGTTGCTCGAACTCTTCACCATTGGCATCGACGAAGATGATCCCGGTGGCACGCTTGCCGGTGCTGTCCATGGTCACGCGCAGCACTTCACAGTTGGTCTGGGCGGTGAAGTTGGGCTTGCGGATCAGGACCGGCAAGACCGTGGTGATGGCGCTGGCCTTTGAATAGTTGGCGCAGCCATAGTTAGTGCAGAAACCGCAGAAGGTGCATGCGCCCATGGTCACGCCCAAGGAGTTGGTGTAAGCCCGGGAAACCAGTGCCGAGGGCACCGGAAAAGGCTTGTAACCGAGATTGCGGGCAGCTTCGGCAAATAGCGTTGGCGCATAGGTCTGTTCGGTTGGCGGGTTCGGGTATTCCTCCGAGCGGGCACCTTCGAAGGTGTTGCCGCCTTCCTGAATCACGCCCTTGATGTTGCCAGCCTTGCCGGACACACCGGCCAGTCGGTCGAACTTGGTGTAGAACGGCTCCATCTCCTCCCAGTCGGTGCCCCAGTCCTGCAGGGTCAACTCGGCAGGCAGCTCTTTGCCGTAACGCTCGGTCAGGTAGCTGTGCAGACGGAATTCATTGGGCTGAAAGCGGAAAGTAATGCCCGCCCAGTGGTTGCCCGCGCCGCCAGTGCCATTGCCTGGGTGGAAAGACCCCCACGTGCGCATCGGCAGTGCGGTTTCAGTGACGTTGTTGCGAATGGTGCAGGCGTTTTGTTTTGGGCGAACCATCAAGTCCTGACGGCGGCTATAGCGCAATTCGTCAGTTGCCGAGGCGATGTTGAAGTCCGCAGCCGTGTCGCGCCACGGGCCGCGTTCGAAGCCAATGACGCTCAAGCCTTCATCGGCGAGTTCATTGGCAATGATAGATCCGGCCCAGCCGAGTCCGACAACCACCACATCGGTGGAAGGTAGTTTTCTAGCCATGTCGATTAACCCTTCTTTTGCCAGGCAGAGCTGCCGATGATCGATATCGGTGTGAGGTCGAGCTTCTGGTTATGCCGTCTGACGTAATCGCGGTAGTCATAACGGGCGCCGGGAAAGCCGATCATTTTCCACGACACCATGTCGCGGTTGCCGCCGTAGACGGGGTCGGCAAAGAAGCCTTCCATGGTGTTGCCCAGCACTTGCTGGAAGAACAGCTTCGCGTCGATGCCTTCGAGCTCCACTGCACCTTTTTCCAGGCTGGTAAGAACCTTGTCCCGCTCTTCGTCGCCCAGGGCGCTGAAGGTTTTCTGAAACTGCTTCTGGCAGTACCGGGTCAGGGCAGCAATGCCGAGGCGATAACGCTCACGGGGCACCAGTGGCGATTGATCACCCTGCATCGGCGTACCGTTTTCGAACGGGCCCTGCATGTACAGGCGATCAAAAGTGCCGTACTCACCCGCCAGCTGGCGGTCGATGAAGACGGCGCATCCGGCGTCTTTACCGCTGACGCTGAGGTCATCCGCAGGGATCAGGCGCTCGACGATGGCTTCGACTTCATGGGCTTCTTCAGCTGTGAAGAACTGCCAGCCCGGCGTTTCGTAATGCATCGGGCCGTTGTGATCGAAAGGCACCCATTGCGGCACGCCAGTGAGGGTGGCGGCCTTGGCGCTGGCGGCGGCCCCGGCGGCCAGGGTGGTGGCAGAGGACACCAGCAGTTGGCGGCGGGTCAGGCCTTTTGGTGGCAGGTCAGGCATTTTTTGAGGCTCCTGCGAACGCATACGACAGGAGCGGGTCCCATCGGCAGTTGGCGTGTCGCGGTCAATACACGGTGTTTGTCCGACTGAGGGACACTGAAAACTCACGTGAGGGTGTGACATTAGGTCTCTGGCAAATCGGTAAGCCCGAAGCGCATGCTAAGCAGGCAACAGCCAGATTCCGCGATCATCTTTTCCGCACGTCCGCCATGATAGATATGTTGCCAAACGTTGCGCCGCACTCATTTCACAATGGACTGTTGCGCTCAGGGTAATAATCTTCGGCTGTTTCTCGACCGTTCATGCCAAGCAGACAAGACAAATCCTCCGTGGACAGGCACTTCTTGGTATCGTGCGCACCCTGTCGTGTACGGAAATATCTCCTCATACATTTTCTGCGCGGCCAGTGTGCGGCGATCAGGCGCCTCGCCAACAAGTTGGCTCCTACAGATCGTGCGCAATACCCTGTAGGAGCCAACTTGTGGCGAAGCGTCGTGTCAGGCAATGCACATCGCGAATTTTTGCCATTTAAAGAGAAGCTGTAGAAATGCCCGATCCAATTCCTTTGAAGGATCACGAAAAAGATGCCCGGCTGGTCAACAAGCGGTTGATCGCCTGCGCATTGCTCGTGGCCATCTTGAGCGCGTGTCTCGTGGCGCGGATGTATTTCCTGCAAGTCACCGAGTTCGCCTATCACTCGACCATCTCTGAAAACAACCGTGTACACGTTCTGCCCATCGCCCCCGAGCGCGGTTTGATCTACGACCGGAACGGAGTGGTACTGGCGGATAACCGGCCCAGCTACAACATGACGCTCACCCGCGAGCGGGCAGGGGATTGGCACAAAGTCATTGATGAAGTGATGGTGCTGCTCAAACTGCCCGAGGAGGAGCGCATCCTCTTCGATAAAGACCTCAAACAAGTGCGTCACCCGTTCGAGCCCGTGACCTTGTTGTACGAGCTGACCGAAGAGCAGATCGCTGTGCTGGCGGTGAATCAGTACCTGCTGCCGGGTATCGACGTCGAGCCTCAGTTCGTGCGGCATTACCCGTTGGGCGCGCACTTTGCCCACTCCATAGGGTACGTCGGGCGGATCAACGAGAAAGAAGCCAAACAACTGGATTCAGTTGAATACCGCGGCACTCAGTCCATCGGCAAGACCGGCATCGAACGGTTCTATGAGTCCGAATTGCACGGCAAGGTCGGCTATGAAGAAGTCGAGACCAATGCGCAGGGTCGGGTGTTGCGGGTGCTAAAACACACCGACCCGGTACCGGGCAAGAACATCACGTTGAGCCTGGATATTCACCTGCAGGAAGCTGCGGAAGCCGCGCTCGGGGACCGTCGTGGTTCGGTGGTGGCGCTGGACCCGGCCACCGGTCAGGTGCTGGCGATGGTCAGCAAACCAAGCTTCGATCCAAACCTGTTTGTCACCGGGATCAGCTTCAAGGAATACGCGGCGTTGCGAGATTCCATCGATCGCCCGTTGTTCAACCGGGTCCTGCGTGGCCTCTATGCACCGGGCTCGACCATCAAGCCAGAAGTGGCGATTGCCGGTCTCGACAGTGGCGTCGTGAACGCCTCTACCAAAGTCTTCGACCCCGGTTATTTCCAGTTGCCGGACTTTGATCACAAATACCGCAACTGGAACCACAGCGGCGATGGCTGGGTGGACATGGACGCGGCGATCATGCGTTCCAATGACACCTACTTCTACACCCTGGCGCACAAGCTGGGCATCGACCGCATGTACGACTACATGACCATGTTTGGTCTGGGCCAAAAGGTCTCGCTGGACATGTTCGAGGAGTCAGCGGGGCTGATGCCGTCGCGGCAATGGAAACGTGCCACCCGACGTCAGGCGTGGTTCCCCGGTGAAACCGTGATTCTCGGCATCGGTCAGGGCTACATGCAGGTCACGCCGTTGCAACTGGCGCAAGCTACGTCGTTGATCGCCAACAAGGGCGTTTGGGTGCGCCCACACCTGGCCATGGAAGTCGGCGGTAGCGCTCCGGTGGACGAACACCCGATGCCGAACATCGTGCTGCATGATCCCGGCGAGTGGAATCAGGTCAACATCGGCATGCAGATGGTCATGCACGATCCCCGCGGCATCGCCCGTGCAGCGGCGCAGGGCGCGCAGTACCGCATCGCCGGTAAAAGTGGTACCGCGCAGGTGGTGGCGATCAAGCAGGGCGAGCGCTATGACCGCGCCAAGACCCTCGAACGCAATCGGGACAACGCCTTGTTCGTCGGTTTTGCACCGGCCGATCATCCGAAGATCGTGGTGGCAGTCATGATCGAGAACGGCGAGGCGGGCGGTCGGGTCGCCGGCCCCGTCGTCAGGGAAATCCTCGACGCCTGGCTGTTGGACAAGGACGGCAAGCTGAAGCCGCAATACGCGGCACCCGCCAAACCGGGTGAGCCACATGTGTAGGTTTTCAGCTTAGGCACTGTCTCTTCTGCTGACTGCTTTAGGTAGGAGGCAACTTGTTGGCGAGGAGGCTTGATGCGGTGATTCAGTCCTGCCGCCTCGCGAACAAGTTCGCTCCTACCGTTGAGTTCGGGATAGTGCACCACAAGCTGAACTGTGCGCCCCACAGCCTGTCGATGACTGATGCGTACCAAGACACTGGCTACGTTTTCCATCTGTCTCGACAAGGAAACCAGCATGTCCAAAACCATTGCCGATCACCTCGCTCAAACCCTCGCCAGTGCTGGCGTCAACCGTATCTGGGGGGTGAGCGGCGACAGCCTCAATGGCCTGACCGATAGCCTGGAAAGAATCGACTCCATCCGCTGGATGCACACCCGCCACGAAGAAGTCGCAGCCTTCGCCGCCGGTGCTGAAGCGGCGAGCACGGGCAAGCTGGCGGTGTGCGCGGGCAGTTGCGGGCCGGGTAATCTGCACTTGATCAACGGACTCTATGACTGCCATCGCAATCAGGTTCCGGTATTGGCGATCGCGGCACATATCCCGTCGTCGGAAGTCGGCCTGGGTTATTTTCAGGAAACCCATCCCCAGGAACTCTTCAAGGAGTGCAGCCACTTCGTCGAACTGGTCAGCACCCCTGAGCAATTTCCCCGGGTGCTGGAGCGCGCCATGCGTGCCGCGATTGGTCAGCGTGGCGTTGCGGTGATTGTGTTGCCAGGCGACGTCGCCCTGAGCGATGCCCCTGACGCGCTGGCCAAATGGGTGGCGACCGCGCCTCCAACGGTCACGCCGAGCGAGCCGGATATTCAGCAACTGGCCGACATCCTCAATGAATCCAAAGCGGTCACCTTGTTGTGCGGTGCCGGTTGCGCCGGGGCCCATGACGAGATGGTCGCCCTGGCCGACCGCCTTGGCGCGCCCGTGGTGCATGCTCTGCGCGGCAAGCAATATGTCGAGTATGACAACCCGTTCGATGTCGGCATGACCGGGCTGATCGGTTTCAGCTCGGGTTATCACGCCATGCTGTCCTGCGACACGCTGGTGATTCTGGGCAGTAGTTTTCCGTACCGGAATTTCTACCCGACGGACGCCAAAATCGTCCAGATCGACATCGACCCCACCGCCCTGGGCCGACGCACGCCGATTGCTCTGGGGTTGACCGGCGGCGTGAAAGAAACCCTTGCCGCGCTGCTGCCCAAACTGAATCGTCAGGAAGACCGCCGTTTCCTCGACAAGGCGCTCAAGCATTACGCCAAGTCACGGGAAGGGCTGGATGATCTGGCCACGCCGTCGGCGCCCGGCAACCCTATTCATCCGCAGTACCTGACCCGTTTGATTGACGAGCAGGCGGATGCCGATGCCATCTTCAGTGTCGACGTCGGCACGCCAACGCTGTGGGCGGCGCGCTACCTGCACATGAACGGCAAGCGCAGTTTGCTGGGCTCGTTCAACCATGGCTCCATGGCTAACGCGATGCCGCAAGCGCTGGGGGCAAAAGCGGCGCATCCGGATCGTCAGGTGATTTCCCTATGCGGTGATGGCGGATTGTCGATGCTGATGGGCGATCTGCTCAGCGTGCGTCAGCTGGACCTGCCGATCAAAATGGTGGTGTTCAACAACAGCTCGCTGGGCTTCGTGGACATGGAAATGAAAGCCAGCGGCTACGTTCCTCATGGTACTGATCTGTACGAGACCAATTTCGCCGGTATCGCGTTGGGCGCTGGCATTCTGGGTATTCGCGTGGAGAGTGCTGAAGAGTTGCCTGCTGCCTTGCGCAAGGCGTTCGATCATCCGGGGCCGGTATTGCTGGATGTCGTCACCGCCAAACAGGAACTGGGCATCCCGCCAAAAATCAAACTGGCCCAGGCCAAAGGCTTTAGCCTGTACATGATGCGCGCCGTGTTGAGCGGGCGTGGGGATGAGGTGTTTGAGTTGGTGAAAACGAATTTGCGTTGATCTGCTTCCTGCCCTGATGCGCTGCCGAAAGGCCGTAAAAACGCCGCGTGCGAAACGCGGTCTTTCTGGCTTTTCGGCGGCGTTCCGCTGAAATTTTTGCCCGTTGAAAGCGCATTGTTCATTTCCCCCGCACCGTTCTGAGTCGCAATAAAAGCCTCTGAAATATCCTGCAAAAAAAGCATTGTGCTGGCTGGAAAGTGAATGTTATGTTGATAACAAGATTTGGTTTGTTGAGTTATTTCTAACATTTTTACAGGCGCTTCAGGGATGCCGTAATCAGCATGAATGCCACGGAAAAACACACTTTTCTCGAGATACTCGAACAGCGCTTTACCGAGCTGACGCCTACGGGCAAGCGCATCGGGGGCTACCTGCTGGCCAATCCTCAGCAGCTGCCGTTCGAGACCGCGGACAGCATCGCGCAGCAGACCGGCACAACCGGCATTTCAGTCGGCCGGTTCTTCCGTTCGCTGGGTTATCGCAACATTGATGACGTGAAGCAGAGTCTTCGTGGCGACTCCACGGGGAGTTGGTTGCTGACAGACCGGCTCGGGGCATTTCGCGAGGAAAGCATTCTCGGTGATGCTCTGGACCGTTCGCTGACTCGTGAGCTGGAAGCCATCCAGCATGTCTACGGCCTGGCCCGCAGTGATACGTTCGCAACCATTGTTGAACGTATCTACAGTGCTGACGCCGTGTTCATCATCGGCATTCAGACCACCCGTGGCATTCTCAATGCCTTCTTCAGTCATCTGGAATACATCCGTCCGCAGGTGTACTACGTGGACGGCTTATCGGGTACGTATGCCGAGTCGCTGAACTCAGGATTCAAAAATCCCTACGCACTCATTGCGGACTTCCGCACTTACTCCAGCATGACCCGCAAATTTTGCGAGGTCGCCAGTGGCCAGGATTTGCCCTTGGCGTTGATCACTGATTTCCATTGTCCCTGGGCGCGGGATTACTCCATGGACCTGTTGCAGTTGAAGTCCGACGTCGGGCAGTTCTGGGACTCACCCGCACCTCTGGCCTGCCTGTTCAACCTGATGGTGTCCGCTGTGGCCGAGAAATACGGTGAGCGGCTTGACCAGCGCCTGGCGAAAAACCGTCAGTTGCAAGAGCTTTTCGGTCAGTTCGAATGAATGGCCCATTCATCATGTTCTTCGCTGTTTTTGTTAATGGAGTGTTTGAGTGAATAACGGCCCACTTGTCGAAGTCGATGCCCACGCGCTAGAGGTCCAGATCGACCTGATTTATGCCGGTGCCGACAACCTCGCTGGCAAGGTGATTTATCAGGACCCGCGTTGTTTGCTGCATGTGGACGCTGAGCGTTGCCTGCGCATGGCAAGCCGGTTGGCCCGGCAGGCCGGTTATCGCTTGAGGATATTTGATGCCTACCGTCCGCCGTATGCGCAGTTTCTGTTATGGGAGGCGCTGCCTAATCCTGAGTACGTCCGCGATCCGGGGCTGGGGTCACACCACAGTCGTGGCGTTGCGGTCGACCTTACGCTGATTGATGCCGACGGCCAGCCGTTGGACATGGGCACCGGGTTTGACGACATGCGTGAGCCTTCCCATCAGTTCTTCAGTGATCTGCCACCGCAGGTGCAGCGTAATCGCCTGATGCTTTTGGGGATCATGCTTGCTTCCGGTTTTACCTGGATCGACAGCGAATGGTGGCATTACGAGTTGCCCGACGCTGAGGATTATCCGCTGATCGACGATAAGTCGCTCCAGCCTGTCGGCCATTGAGATACGCGCTCAACAGCGCTGCATGACAACAGTATTCAAAAACAAATGACCGGGGCGTTGATGATTCCCGGCGTGAATTCGGCAAGACCTGCACTGCAGTGATTGCCCGTTTCGGACGTGAGTCCGAGTTTTAACTGCCCGGTATAGCTTCAATAAAAAACCTGACGAACTTCCACATATCGAATGATCAAGGAACCGGCATGAATCTGATTTTCACTCCGCGCCTCAATCCGCGCTCCCTTGCCATGGCATTGCTCTGTACGGCCATGGGGCTGGGGGCCTGGCAGTCTGCAAGCGCTGCTGCTCCCAAGGACGTTTTGATGATCGGCAAACCCGCCGACCCGCAAACCCTGGATCCTGCGGTCACCATCGATAACAACGACTGGGCGGTGACTTATCCGGCCTATCAGCGGCTTGTGACCTATAAGGTTGAAAACGGCAAGGGCAGCACCGAGGTCGAGGGCGAACTGGCCTCCGGCTGGACCACTTCGGCGGACAGTCTGGTCTGGGAATTCAAACTCAAACCCGGCAACAAGTTCGATGACGGAAGCGAAGTCAGTGCAGAAGCCGTCAAGTTCTCCTTTGACCGGGTCATGAAGCTCAAGCAAGGCCCGTCGGGTGCGTTCCCCGATGACATGGTGGTGTCGGTGGTCGATCCGTGGACCGTGCGGTTTACGCTCAAGACCCCCTATGCGCCTTTTCTCTCGACACTGGCCCATAACGGCGCTGCAATTGTGAACCCTGAAGTGGCGAAGAAAAGCGAAGGTGCTGAGGCTTACCTGTCGACCCATACCGCAGGTTCCGGTGCATTCAAACTGGTCGGCTGGCAGAAAGGCCAATCATTGACCATGGAGCAGAACAGCTACTACGCCGGACCCAAGCCAACCCTTAACAAGGTTGTGGTGAAAATCATTGGTGAGGCGTCGGTGCGGCGTCTGCAACTGGAGCGTGGCGATCTCGACATTATTGAAGATATGCCGGAGGACCAACTCGATGCCCTGAGCAAGAAGCCTGGCGTCG
Organism: Pseudomonas sp. Irchel 3A5; assembly: GCF_900187575.1. Lineage (NCBI taxonomy): Bacteria > Pseudomonadati > Pseudomonadota > Gammaproteobacteria > Pseudomonadales > Pseudomonadaceae > Pseudomonas > Pseudomonas sp. Irchel 3A5. Next base: position 118,998 of record NZ_FYDU01000012.1, read on the forward strand.
TGATCGGTGATTACCCGTCCTTGCGCGTGACGTTGCTGTATCTGAACACCAAGAAAGCGCCGATGGACAATCCCGATGCACGCCGTGCCATCGTTGACGCTCTGGATTACGACGGCATTATCAACGGTCTCCTGAAAGGCAAAGCCAAGCCCATGAACGGGCCGATTCCACAGGGCATGTGGGCTTACGATGAAAAATTGCCAGTGCCCAGGCAGGACCTGGCCAAGGCCAAGGCAGACCTCGCCAAGGCGCCGTCCAAAATCAGTTCGCTGAATTTCATGTATTCAGACAAGGACCCGAACTGGGAGCCTATCGGCCTCACCCTGCAAGCTGGCCTGGCGCCGCTGGGCGTTAATCTGAAACTGGAGAAGCTGGCTAACGCCACGATGCGTGAGCGTTTGGGCAAAGGTGATTTCGATGTCGCTATCGGTTCGTGGAGCCCGGATTTCGCCGACCCCTACATGTTCATGAATTTCTGGTTTGACTCCAAATTGCAAGGTCTGCCCGGCAACCGCTCATTTTATGAGAACCCTGCAGTGGACAAGTTGATTCGTGAATCCGCGGCCACCAACGACGCAGCCAAGCGCACCGAGTTGTATCAGCAGGCGCAGAAAATTGTCCTTGAGGACAGTGTTTACGCCTACCTCTACCAGAAGGCTTACACCTTGCCGATGCGCGATACGGTCAAGGGCTACGTGTTCAACCCGATGCTGGAGCAGGTGTTCAACGTCGGTACGATCACCAAGTAATACGTTACGGACTCAACATTTCTACCGTTAACGTTCGGCGCTCCCTTTTGATCCTTAAAGGGAGTGCTGCGACGCCGTGCCCAAGGCAGCCATTTGAGCTGCCGCTAAACGCATGACTGAGGTGCCTGATGGCCTTCTTGAATATCTTGCGAAAACGACTTTTCGGCCTGCTACTGGTTGTGATTGGCGTCTCCGTGATCACCTTTTCGATTTCCCACCTCATTCCCGGTGATCCCGCGCGGCTTATTGCCGGGGATCGGGCCACCGACGCGATCGTGGCCAATATCCGTCATCAGTTGGGGCTGGACTTGCCGCTGTACCAGCAATATGGCCGCTACATGCTCGACCTGCTTCGCGGCGATCTGGGTACCTCAATTCGTACCAGTCGGCCAGTGCTGGAGGATTTGCAGGCGTTTTTTCCTGCCACCCTGGAGTTGGCAATGGCTGCCTTGCTGCTGTCGATCCTGGTCGGCGTGCCGCTGGGCGTACTGTCTGCGGTTTACCACAACCGCCTGATCGATCAGATCGCCCGCACGCTGGCGGTCACCGGGATATCCACTCCGGCGTTCTGGCTGGGTCTGGGCCTGATCGTGTTTTTCTATGGTCACTTGAACTGGTTGCCTGGCAGCGGTCGCCTTGATGACGGGCTGGACCCGCCGGTGACAGTCACCGGTTTTTACCTGATCGACTCATTACTGATGGGCGACTGGGCGCTCTTCAGCAATGCGCTGCAGCATCTGATCCTGCCCGCCGTGACCTTGGGTTTCGTCAACCTGGGAGTAGTCGCCCGGCAGATTCGTTCGGCGATGCTTGACCAGTTGGGCGAGGACTACATCCGCACGGCGCGGGCGTATGGTTTATCGAAGTGGTCGGTGATCCTGCGTCATGCACTGCCTAATGCACTTATCCCTTCGGTGACCGTACTGGGCCTGACGCTTGGTGACTTGCTCTATGGCGCGGTGCTGACTGAAACAGTATTCGCCTGGCCGGGGATGGGGGCTTACGTGGTCAAGTCCATCGAGGCTCTGGATTTTCCAGCGGTGATGGGCTTCGCAATCGTTGTCTCCTTCATTTATGTGTTGCTCAACATGGTTATCGATCTGCTTTACCGCTTGATCGATCCGCGCATCAGCGAGGTCAACTGACATGACGACACCACTCACTCCCTTGAGTGTCGCACCCGTTGCGCAGACTGCAGGCTGGCGGGACCGGCTGAGCTTTTTACGCTACCAGATCGGGCGCAGCCCGCTGACCATTGCTGGCCTGGCGATCACCTGCATAGTGCTCCTGTGTATGATTTTCGCGCCTTGGCTGGCTCCCCATGATCCCAACGCGGTCAACCTGGCTCATCGGCTGGCTGAGCCATCTGCCCAGTACTGGTTTGGCACCGATGAAGTGGGGCGTGACCTGTTCAGTCGGGTGTTGCATGGCAGCCAGCAATCGGTTGGCGTCGGACTGTTCGTGGCCTTTTCCTCCTGCCTGATCGGCGGCCTGCTGGGCTGTATGTCCGGTGTGATCGGAGGCCGCTTTGACAGCCTGATCATGAGGCTGATGGACATCATGCTCTCGGTGCCTTCCCTCGTGCTGATCATGGCCCTGACCGCTGCACTCGGCCCAAGCCTTTTCAATGCGATGCTGGCGATTACGCTGGTACGTATTCCATTTTATGTGCGGTTAGCCCGCGGCCAGGCGCTGAGCATCAGGCAGATGGGCTACGTCAAGGCGGCGCAGACCTTCGGCGCCGGGCGTTGGCACATTGTGCTCTGGCACGTGGCGCGCAATGCCACGCCGCCCTTGCTGGTGCAACTGAGTCTTGATATCGGCGCAGCCATCCTCATGGCTTCCGCGCTGGGCTTTATCGGTCTTGGCGCACAACAGCCCACGGCCGAGTGGGGCGCAATGGTCGCGACCGGTCGCAAATACATTCTTGATCAGTGGTGGTACTCGACTTTCCCGGGGCTGGCGATCCTTATCACCGCTACGGGATTCAATTTGCTGGGCGACGGCGTGCGCGACTTGCTCGATCCGCGTCAACAGGGGAAATGATCATGTCGACTCTATCTATTGCAAGCCCGAAGCTTGCGGCTGCACCGGTATTGACGATCGATAACCTGAGCATTGAATTCCCGGCGTATCGCGGCACGGTGAAGGCACTCAACGGCATCACGCTGCAGGTGGATCCGGGGGAGATCGTCGGCGTGATCGGTGAGTCCGGTTCAGGCAAGTCGGTCACTGCCATGCTCAGTATGCGTTTGCTGCCGGAGCGCAGTTACCGTGTCAGCGGCGGCAGTCTGCACATATTGGGTCGTGACATGCTGGCGGCCAAAGAGAAAGACCTGTTGAAGGTACGCGGTCGTGACGCGGCGATGATTTTTCAGGAACCCATGACGGCCCTGAACCCGACCCGGCGTATCGGGCGACAGATGACGGATGTGATCATCCATCACCAGCACGTGAGCAAATCCCAGGCGCGGGCCAGAGCTGTCGAACTGTTGCGTGACATGCACATCGCCGACCCTGAGCAGGTGCTGGAAAGCTACCCGTTCGAGCTTTCCGGCGGGATGCGTCAGCGTGTGATGATCGCTCTGGCGTTTTCTTGCGACCCTCAGCTGCTGATTGCCGACGAGCCCACCACGGCATTGGACGTTACCGTGCAGCGTCAGGTTTTGCTTTTGCTGAGAGAAAAGGCCCGTGAGCGCGGGACGGCAATTCTGCTGATCACCCACGATATGGCGCTGGTTTCCCAGTTTTGTGACCGGGTTTACGTGATGTACACCGGCGCTGTGGTGGAGCAGGGGAATACCGCTGCGGTCATGGCTGATCCGCGTCACCCTTACACCCGCGGTCTGCTCAGCGGCTTGCCTGAGCAGGTGCAGCCCGGGGAGGATTTGATGACGATACCGGGCCAGGTGCCAAATCTTTCTGCGCTGCCCGAAGGGTGTACGTTCCGGGACCGTTGTCCGTCCGCGATGGCCAAGTGCGTCGAGCGGCCACCGCTACAGCCCATCAATGGCCGCGAGCTACGTAAAAGTGCCTGCTGGTTGAGCGAACAGGAGCAAGTTTCATGATCAGTACTGCACGTAAACGCCTGCCTGAAGACAACTCGCCGATTCTTTCCCTTGAAGATGTCCGCGTGCATTTCCCTGTGGGCAGCGACTGGCTAGGTCGGGCAAAGGGCGTAGCCCATGCGTTGAACGGTATCGATCTTCAGGTTCATGCCGGCGAGACACTGGGCGTGGTGGGGGAGTCCGGGTGTGGCAAAAGCACCCTGGCGCAGCTGTTGATGGGGCTGATCAAACCCACAATGGGTCGCATGGACTGGATTTATAACAATGCCCACGAGTTGGGCAGTAACGTGCAGATTGTTTTTCAGGATCCGCAGTCTTCGCTGGATCCTCGGTTACCGATATGGAAGGTCATTACGGAGCCACTGTTCGTCCAGCGTTCAGCGCCGCGACGGGACATGCGTGACATTGCTGCAAAAGTTGCCTCCCAAGTGGGGATTCGTACGGAGTACCTGGACCGTTTCCCGCACCAGTTTTCTGGCGGTCAGCGTCAACGAATTGCCATTGCTCGTGCATTGTCATCCAATCCGGACATCATTGTTCTCGATGAACCCACTTCTGCGCTGGATATTTCGGTACAAGCACAAATTCTTAACCTGCTGGCAGCGTTGCAACGCAGTCGTGATTTGACCTACATCCTGATTTCGCACAACGTCTCAGTGGTACGCCATATGGCCGACCGGGTGGCCGTGATGTACCTGGGCCAAATCGTCGAATTAGGCAGCGCAGCCGAAGTGCTTGAGCGGCCTCAACATCCTTACACTCGTCTGCTTCTGGACGCGGTTCCGCGCCTGGGAGCTCCGCTGGATAACGCATATATTTCGGCGCCTACAGAGTTACCAGGCAACCGTAAACTGCCCTCCGGCTGTTTCTTCCGGGACCGCTGCCCGCAGGCGACAACAGGTTGCGACAGGCCACAGTTGCTGGCCCCCGCGAAAGAGGGGCAGGGGTCAGTCAGGTGTCATCTCATGTCGAGTATTACTTAGACCTGTGCACACTATGTCGCACCTCTACTGAGGTGGATCCAATAATATATTTATCGAGATACTTTCTTTTTACTCGAAGAGTACGTAAAACGCGGCACGGCCTTTGCTAACTTGATCTCAGGCCGTCCCGTTGTAACTCTTTTGTAATGGAAGTATCCGCAATGATGAAAAGTCTGGGTTTCAGCAGAAAGATTCTGCTCGCCGCCGCATTGGTCGTGGTGGTCGCATTTACCTGTTTTATTGTTGTTAACGATTACCGTCAACGCCAGACTTTGAAGTCCAACGTTTTTGCCGAGCTTCAACAACTGGGTGGGTTGACGACCCAGAACATTCAGACCTGGCTGGAAAGCCGCACGCAGTTGCTGCAATCCATGGCGCAGCGGGTCTCGGCGGATGGCAAGGCGATTCCGGATCTGCAGCGCTCCATCGGTATCCCGGCTTACACCGATAACTTCCAGCTCAGTTATTTCGGCGGTACTGACGGCGTGATGTTTTCGGTGCCTGCGGGTAACCGGGCGGCAGATTATGATCCCCGTGCGCGTGGCTGGTACAAGGCGGCGCAAAACGCCCCGGGCACTGTTGTGACCGAACCGTACATTGCCGCTTCTTCGGGCAAGTTGGTCGTGACATTGGCCGCGCCGGTCAAGTACCAGAACCAGTTCATCGGCGTTGCCGGTGCTGACATCTCTCTGGAGAGTATTACCAAGACCATCAACTCGCTGAACTTCGGCGGGCATGGTTATGCATTCATCGTCAGCGGTGACGGCAAGATTCTGATTCACCCGGACAGCAAACTTATTCTGAAGAACATCAGCGAAGCCTATCCGACCGATACACCGAAGATTACTGCGGGCGTGACTGAAATCGCGTCCGCCGGTAAAGCGGAAATCATGTCGCTGACCAAGGTAGAAGGCGTTTCTTCGGCTAACTGGTATGTGGCGCTGGTACTGGATCAGGATGCGGCCTACGCCATGCTCGGCGAATTCCGTACGTCAGCGATTACTGCGATGGTCATTTCCGTGGTGATCATCATTCTCCTGCTGGGCATGTTGATCAGCGTGCTGATGCAACCGCTGCATCAGATGGGGCGCGCCATGCGTGACATCGCTGATGGGGATGGCGACCTGACCAAGCGTCTGGCTATCACTTCACAGGACGAGTTCGGCGAATTGGCGCAGTCATTCAACCGATTCGTTGAGCGTATTCACGGCTCCATACGCGAGGTGGCTTCCACGGCCGGCCAGTTGGGCGATGTGGCAATGCGAGTGGTGAAGGCTTCCAACTCCTCCATGACCAATTCCGACCAGCAGGCCAATCGTACCGAAAGTGTCGCAGCGGCGATCAACGAGCTGGGTGCGGCTGCCCATGAAATTGCCCAGAACGCGGCACGCACTTCTCAGCAATCTGCCGATGCCAGCCAATTGGCGGGTGATGGTCAGCAAGTTGTACAGCAGACAATCAGCGCGATGAACGAGCTTTCGGCAAAGATCAGCGAGTCCTGCGCGAACATCGAGAACCTGAACGGCAAGACGGTAAATATCGGTCAGATTCTGGAAGTGATCACCAGTATTTCCCAGCAAACCAACCTGCTTGCACTGAACGCTGCGATTGAAGCGGCGCGTGCTGGCGAAGCAGGGCGTGGCTTCGCGGTGGTGGCCGACGAAGTACGCAGCCTTGCACACCGCACTCAGGATTCGGCGCAGCAAGTGAAGAAGATGATCGAGGAACTGCAGATCGGCGCTCGGGAAGCGGTGGTCACCATGACCGAAAGCCAGCGTCAGAGTGAAAGCAGCGTGACCGTCGCCAATCAGGCCGGTGAGCGGTTAAGCAGCGTCACTCGTCGTATCGATGAAATCAACGACATGAACCAGTCCGTAGCCGCTGCGACCGAAGAGCAGACAGCGGTGGTTGAGTCGATCAACGTCGATATTACGCAGATCAACACGCTCAACCAGGAAGGCGTCGACAACCTGAAGCTGACGCTGGATGCCTGCTCGTATCTGGAAGAACAGGCTGCACGGTTGCAGCATCTGGTGGGGACTTTCAGGATTTGATGTGAAGAGTAAGGCTTGAAACCGGATCGCCGTTATCGCGGGCAAGCACCGCTCCCACATTTGAAATGCAATCCCATGTGGGAGCGGTGCTTGCCAGTGATAAGGGCCACTCGGTCTAACTCAGCAATTCTGCAAACGCTTTGTCCGCCTCCAGCACGGCGGGCAATCCGGCAAACAATGCATCCAGATTGACCCCTTCAGTCAGCGGCCCTACCACCGCCTGTTGCGCCTCTGGTGTAGCGCCGCCGTGGGCTTCGAGCGCATCGGAAACCAGCATCGCCTGGGCCACGATACGCGGCAGTGGCGCATTGCCTGGGGCTTGTAGCGGTTTGGCCTGATACGCGATGGCTTGTTGGATCACCTCGGGCAAATGCCAGCGACGGGCCAGCTCTTCACCCACTTCGGGATAACCAAAACCCAACTGCACCGTTTCATTGGCCGCGCGCCCCGGTGTCCCCGTCTTGCTCGCTGCATTGATGCGCTCGGCGACTTCCGGCGCGCCTGTCTGGATCAACAGCTCGCCGATGTCATGCATCACACCGCAGGTAAACGCGATCTCCGGATCTACGCCGCTCTGTTTTGCCAGCATCCGGCAGATCCCGGCTACCTGAAAACTCTTCAACCAAAAGCCTTTAAGGTCAAAGCTCGGCCCGGCCTTGAACGCGCCCGTCACCGCCGAAGCCAACACCAGGGTGCGCAGCGTGTTGAAGCCCAGACGCATCGCCGCGTCTTCAATGCTGGATGACTCCCGGGAGCCGCGAAACCGGGCCGAGTTGGCCAGACGGAGGATCTTCGCCGAAATCACCGGATCCTTTTCAATATTGCGAGCAATGCTTTCCAGGCTGGAAGAAGGGCTGTCGAATTGCAGGATCAAATCCTGAGCAACTTTCGGGATGCTGGGGAGGCTATGCAGGTTGGCGAACAGCGTTTCAATACTCATGGAAGACTCACCTATTTTTCCGTCCTGAAACAGAACGATAGGTGATATTGGCGAGCCTGCACGGCTAACGATCGTTAAATGCGTGAAACAGTCAGCAAATCCGGTGTCTCTGATCTGCTTCGTGGGACTGGCTTTAGCCGGGAAGAGGCCGGGACAGACGACCTTCATCGGCAGAAATACCGCCTTCCCGGCTAAAGCCGGTCCCACGTCATCAGTGAGTCCTGTGGGACGATGCCGGCGACTGGTTCTTTCAGACATACCGCGTCATCGTTTATCGCGAGCAAGCTCGGCTCCCACAAAAAACGCGTTCCAGTTCGGGCGGGAAATAGTTAAACCGTCACCGGCGTAACCAGCTCACCCTCTTCGATATAACGGCTCAGATTGGCGAACACCAGATCGGCCATGGCTTTGCGGGTCTCATAGGTGCCGCTGCCAATGTGCGGGGTCAGGACGACCTGGTCCAGGGCCAGCAACTCGGTCGGTACGTTGGGCTCATCCTCGAACACATCCAGCCCGGCACCGGCGATTTCACCCGCCTGTAGCGAGGCAATCAGAGCCTTTTCGTCCACGACCGTGCCGCGTGCAACGTTGATCAGGAAAGAATCCGAACCCAGCGCCTTGAGCACCGAAGCGCTGATCAGCTTTTCGGTATCGGCACCGCCCGGCACGATCACCACCAGATAATCGCTGACTTTGGCCAGTTCGTGGAGGTCGGCGTAATGGGTGTAGGACACATCCGGATAAGCCTGGCCGCGACGGAAATAGGCAATGTTCATGTCGAACGCTGCGGCGCGAGTGGCGATGGTTTTACCAATTTTTCCCAAGCCTACGATGCCGCAGGTCTTGCCCGCCAGATCACGACCCAGCGGGAATTTGCCGTCTGGCCATTTACCTGCCCGTACAAAACGCTCGGCTTCGCTGATCTTGCGGCTCACACAGAGCATCAGCGCGAGTGCAGTTTCCGCGACAGCCTTGTTCAATACATCCGGGGTGTTACTGAATTTGATGCCGCGGCCTGACAAGTAGTCGATGTCGATCGCGTCGTAACCCACGCCGAAGCTGGTGACCACTTCAAGATTGGGCAGACGATCCAGCACCTGATTGTCGGTGCCGTACACGGCGCTGGTGACGATGGCGCGAATCTTTTCACCGTGGGTGGAGAGCCAAGCCTCCAGGTCCGCGATCTCCCAGCGGTTGTGCACGGTAAAGTCCCGGTCCAGCGCTTCAGTGAGAGAGGCGTGCATCTGGCCCCAGACCAGTACTTCGGCTTTGCTTTGAGTCATAGTGGATCGCTCGTCATTTTATTTTTGAGAAACATGAAGGCATGCTTAGCGTCATATGTCATCGTACAACTTCGCTCTGATCATATACGCATGGTGCCGTCATTCAAGTCTGAATGTTCGATCCGAAGCCTGGCGATGGGTTCAGACAACCTTCTAGCCAACTACTTGCCGACCTTTCGGCCCCGTTTCCAGAATCAACAGCGCGAGCACGATAGCGAGCACGATGCCACCCAGCAACCAGGCGCCGGCAGCCTGGAATATGGGCAGGGTCAAGACGCCGCCCATGGCCATACGCGCAAGCAGGTAACCAAAAACCGGCGTGAGCAGGGCGCTGAAGGTAAAGACTAGGAAGTTGATGGCACCGGTGGCACTGCCTTTGACGTTGTCGGCGTTGACTTCCTTGATGATCGAATAGGGGATCATCGCTGCACCGGAACCGATACCCAACAGCAGCCCGAACAGATAAGGCGGGGCAATTCCGGCAGGCAAATACAGGATCGCCGCGCTGGCGATCAGCATCAGCGATGCGCCACCGATCAATACCGGCTTGCGTCTGCCAATGCGGTCGGAAATATAGCCGAGCAACGGGCAACCAATGACCCAGCCCAGGGGGATCATGCTGCTGCGGTTGACTGCTTCGCCGTAGCTGACCGCGAGACCGTCACGTAGAAACGGCACGCCCCAGATCATGTCGCCAATCGTCGTCGGCAGAAACAACAGGCCCGCCGTGAAACCGCATAGCCAGGACTGCGGATTACTCAGGACCTGCTTGTAGGGCGTCAGCACCGAACCCAGTGAGTTGCTGCTGCCCGCAGGCCTTGGGTCGTGGCCTTTGGGAGTCATGCACAGCACCAGTATGGCGATCACGAACAGGCAACCGGCAGCGATGAACCAGAACTGCTGCCACGGGATAGTCCCGTGAACAATCGGGCCCACGGCGAATTGCCCGGCGAAACCGCCCATCATGCCGAAGCATTGAGTGAAACCGACGGCAGTGGCCAGATACCGGGGCGGGAAGCCATGGGTTGCCAGATATACGGCGCCTATGAAAGCACTGGCCGATCCAGCGCCTTGCAGCAGGCGGCCAATTTGCGCGACTTGCAACTCCCCCAGCCCGAACAACGCCGCGCCTGCTGCAACCATCAGGATGCCCGCCGGGATCACGTACTTGGCACCCAGCCTGTCCAGTGCCGCGCCCGCAATGATCGAGAAAATCGAGTAGGTGTAGTAATACAGACCGACCAGCGCACTGACGGCCACCACGTCGCGGCCAAACGCTTCGGTCAACTCCGGCATCATCACCCCCGGCGCGGAACGCAGGGCGTATTGCACAAAGTAGAAGAGGGCGCAGAACAGCCAAGCGATCACGAACCCCATGTGCAGCGGTTCGGAGCGGACGGACAAATGTGCGGCTGACGCAGGAGGCATGAGGATGGCCTTGGTGGAGGGGCAATGGACCTCAGCCTAGACGCTTTTCGTGATCCGAAAGCTGCGTCGGATCAATGGATGGGCAGTGAAGCAGCTCATACCATGCAATTCGCAGCAAACGTAGTCCCCTGTAGGAGTGACCGGGGTGGCGATCCACATTGCTCGCGATAGCGTCATGTCAGACGATAATTTATCGACAGAAAAATCGAATCGCGAGCAAGCTCACTCTCATCAAACAAATGCAAATCAATGGATTGAAATGCATTTTCTGCAGGAGCTGCCGAAGGCTGCGAAGCATTTCTCCTGATACACCGTGATCGCTGCCTTCGGCAGCTCCTACAGGTCCAATATTTGCTGCGCGACACAGAAAGACATGACCAAAAAAAGGCGCTCGCGAGAGCGCCTGAAACACCTTGATTGCAGAGCGGGAGCTTCCAAGGCGGTGTTGCTAAACCCTTGGATCCCTCTTCACAGAACGCTAAGCGGGTACTCGACAATCACCCTGACCTCATCAAGGTCTGACTCGAATGCAGTCGCACGGGTGGTGGCTTGTCGCACGCGCAGTGACAGGTCCTTCAGGTTGCCGGTCTGCACGATGTATTTCGCTTCGATATCCCGCTCCCAGCGCTTCTGATCGGTGAGTGGATTGCCATCCGAATCCCGGCGCATGTAAGTGCTGTTGGCATTGGAGTAGTCGGCATCGGTGCCTTTACCGTAGCGCGTCATGAATGACAGGCCGGGTACCCCGAACGTTGTCATGTCCAGGTTGTAAGTGACCATCCACGAGCGCTCTTTCGGTGAGTTGAAGTCGCTGTACTGGATAGAGTTCGCCAGGTAGATCGAGTCGGACTGTCTGAGGTAATCGAAGTCGTCGTCGCCTTCATTTCGCTGGTGCGAGAGGGCCAGGGTATGAGCGCCATACTGGAGGCCGATTTTTGCGCTCCAGATGTCATTGTCGAATTCCCCGAGGAGCTTTTTGCCTTCGTCGGTGGCGTTGTAGTAGTTCAGGCTGCCGGTCAGCGCCAGATTATCCGAGAGCGGAAGCGTGTAAGAGGTCGATGCATACGTCTGATCCCAGGCGTCTTTCAGCCTGCTGGTGTACAGCCCCAGACTCAAGCGGTCGGTGGCATTGTAATCGCCCCCGAAATAGGCGACCCACGGAGCGTTGACCGAACCTGCATAGAACGTGGCGAAGTTGTCGCGCATGCCGCTGGAGGCTGGCTGGCTCATTGAGTGAAGTCGGCCACCCTGAAGGGTTAAACCGCTGATACTGGTGTTGGTCGCTGTCACGCCGCGAAAGCTTTCAGGCAGGAGTCGCGAGTCGCCAAAAGAAACCACCGGGGTCGACGGGAAGACATCTCCGACCTTTACAACAGTGTCGAATGCTCGGGCTTTCAGAGCGCCGCCGACTTTGCTGTATTCGTCTTCGGCCTCGCCATCACCGTCGACCGGAAGCACATCGAAGGAGCTGCGTCCGCCGTTACGGCCATCGCCTGTATCAAGCTTGATGCCCAGCATGGCAAAGGCGTCGACACCGACGCCAAACGTACCCTGGGTGAAACCCGATTCGAATTTGCCGATAACGCCTTGTGCCCACGCTTCGGAATAGCCATTGCCGGTAGGGCTCGACTCGCCTTTGCGATGGTCGCGGTTCATGTAAAAACTTCGATTGAGTACGGTCAAGGTACTGCCTTCGATAAACCCTTCCTTTTGCTCTTCTGCAAAAGCAGCAAGCGGCGTGACACTCGCAAGGGTCGATAAAACGGCCACAGTCATTTTGTTGAGGTGAGTCATAGTCGCTCCGTTCAAATCGGCAGATTTCTTATGTGTCGACCTGGCTTTTTTTATAAATTCGAGCGTTGCCAGTGGGCACAATCTTGACGAGTTGAAGATAACGACGAGATGGTTGAAAGATTACAAATGTGCAATGAAGCGTTTATGTTCCTGAGACAGCAAGTGGTTGGTTACTGCTGACAACCTGATGCGACCGGTAACTGTGTTTATTTATTGCATCAGCCTTCGACCCAATGCAGCGAGGCCGGAAGGCTGGTATTGCATTCAGCCGGGTGCGTTGGTCGGTGGCTCGCGGTCGGCAGGATGATTGACGCCGTCACTGGTCTTGATCTGCCCCAGATCATAGGGATTCACGCCTTCCAGGCAGCCCAGATTAAAGCCGTACTGGTCCGGTGAGGAGCGCCGCTGGTGATGGGTGTAAATCCCGCAGTTACCGCAGAAATAATGCTTCGCTGTGCGGGTATTGAATTGATAGAGCTTGAGCTGGGTCTGGCCCTGAATGACTTTGACACCGTCCAGCGCGACCGACGCAACGATGGCACCTTTGCGGCGGCACATCGAACAATCGCAGCGCCGAGGATCGACAATGCCGTCGGGTAAATCCAGCTCCAGTACCACCGCGCCGCAATGGCACGATGCACGATGTTTGGGTTTTATTTCAGTGGGGCCGACTTTCTTGATCACGGGCTGTTCCTCCTGAGGTAATTCAACAGGGTAGCCGTTTAGAGTGGATGGTGCACATGTTGGCCAGCAGACACAGTTTCCGCGAACTCATTTACAAAGGGGCCGGTATACCGCCGGACTTGTGGGAGATTCTATGTCTGTCTGCAAGCTGATTGACGACGTGGGACCGGCTTTAGCCGGGAAGAGGGCGGGGCAGGCGATGAATCTTCATCGCCAGAAATACCGCCTTCCCGGCTAAAGCCGGTCCCACGTCATCAGTGATTCATATCAGGCAGATTGCACCCAGCCTCACCGCGAGTAAACGTCACCCAGCAATGGCAGGCCAGCCAACATGTTTTTCAGCGCAAGCGCGTCCCAAGGCAGATGCTCTGCGACACCGATCCCGACCACATCCACGACGTTTGCCACCTCGCGCAGCAGGCGCACAACTTGATCCATGGTCATCTTGCCTTGAGCGATCCCTTCAAAGGTGTCATCCGGGACGTTGGGTTGGGCGAATAGCAGTGAACGAAACAGGCTCGGATCCAGCACATCCAGATCAAGGTGGATAGCCAGGTGCCTGACCCCTGTCTCCTTGAGCCATGTCAGCACCGGTTCGCTGGTGTTCGCCAGGTCAGCAGGACTCGCGCTGCGAAGGCCGAGGCGCTTGATGGTGGCGGTTTCGACTTCCATGGTTTCCTGCAGACCGGCATACATGACATTCGCCGGTTTCAGCGGGCGCTTCACTGCCCGGGCAAAGTCCGGGTCCCCCTCGCCCAGCAGGTTCCCCAGCACCATGGCGTGCGCGTGCTCAAATTCCTTAGGGGTCAGAACGTCAGGGTGGGCGTCGACCCAAAGCACTGCCAGCTCACCGTCGTATCGTTCATTGAGATAAGCAAAGGGGGCAAGGTCGACCAGGCAGTCGCCGCCGAGCACAACCATGCGGTCCGGTTGATGTTTCTCGATCAGTTGCTGCGCATGGTTCAATTGCTCAACCAAGGCCTGACGAGCAACGATACCGTTTTCGTTTTGCAGCGTTTTGCCATCGGGCTCAGGGACATGCACTTCCTCCACGGGGCCGTTCGCCTCGGGAGCGAGCCATGACAGCAATTGAGCGCCGAAGAAATACGGGGCGTTGTTGCCACCTTGCCACTGCGGGAATAACAGACGTAGGGTTTTATCTGAGGCGTTAGCCATGTGTTCACCATTAGGTTGGCTAAGTTGAATCGTTGATTGGTTTCAATCGGCGCAAATCTCCACCGCGCGCTGTTGATACTGCGCGTGAAAGAAATAAGTCGCTTTGCTGCAACTGCCAGGTGCTGTGCTCAGAATGCCAAGTGTGATCAGGCTCGATGCAGCAGTTGCTGAGGGGAGATGCCGTAGGCTTGTTTGAACGCCCGGCTGAAGTGCGAGAGGTTACTGAAGCCAAAGCTCAATGCGGCGTCGCTGACGTGCGTGAACGACTTTTTCAGCAGGGCATCATGGCAAGCGGAAAGGCGCTGCTGCCACAGCCAGCGAATGACCGTGGTGCCTTCCGTGCCAAAGAGTCTGTTCAATGTTCTGGGCGACATGTGCACGGCGGCGCAGATGCTTTCCACGCTCATCCCGGTCTGGCCAAGATTTGCCAGAATGTGCTGTTTTACTCCGGCAAGCTGCTTGTGCCGGTGTGATGCCTGTTTAGGCGTCAGGGAGCCATACGCTGTTTCGAACGCGCTGGACAACACGTCCAGCAGCGCCCCATTGAGCCGGTCGCCGATGGCAGCATCAGGCGTCTCGGCCTTCCACATCTCAAGCAGCATTGATTTGGCGAGCCCTCCCAGCGGGGAATGGCTCTCCAGTGTTCGGCTTAAAAAACCTTCGTAATGGGGAATATGCGTCAGCAGCAGTGAACGCGGCACCGCGAGCACGATCTGATCGTCGCCAGCGGGAAGCGTGCAGGTGAAGGGTTGAGCGCTGTCGTATAAAACGATGTCTCCAGGACGTTGACGCGAAGTTCTGCCGGACTGGCTGATGTAGGCTTCCGGGCACAAGGTGAGTGTCAGGAAAAACGTGCCATTGCCCCAGTTGTCTCGGGGACGTTTGTACTCCACCGGCAGGGATCTGATCCGGCTGAATAACACGCTGCCTTTGGTCGCGACGTCCAGTGAGCCATCGAACAGCTCATCTGTTAACTGGCGGTTCGTGGTGGGTGTGTAAGTCGAGCAGACGACATCTTGCCAATAATCGAAACGCTCCTTGGCATCAATGTGTGAAGTGGGAAAGACAATCGCCATGGGCGCTCCGGTAAACAAGCCGACAAAACTTTGCAAATCACCGTATCAGATATTTGGCAAAGCGGAGGCATGCGGCGACGTGATGCAACTGGATGCGTCTCTGGCTGCGAGGTTTTCCATTGGAACTACAGCAGGCCTCCGTTGATGGTCAGAGGTTCTTTAGTCAAACGATCCATCATGGCCTGCACAGCAGTAGCAAAAATAGAATGGGACGTGGTCGGAAGAAGAATGGCGACCAGTTTGCTCTGCTGGTAGCCAGACTGCCAACCAGCAGATTCGGGACTTAGCCCATCTTTTCCGACGAGCTCGGGCACGTGGGCGCGAGCTGCGTCGCTGATCAACTCAGGTCGGTTAATGGCGCGCTAGATGGTAGTCGGCGATACCCCAGCCCCTGCGTGACGTCGATCACAGTGCCCGGCATAACAGCCTTGTTCGCCGGGCTTGCAAGTTCTCTTCTTGATTTCCTTGCCACTGGTTGCCTGCGTGCTTTGGGAGAGTGGGGGCACCCGTTGTGGTAACCCGTGTGCGCGTGTTTGCAGGGAGGGGGGCGTGGGCATAGTCTCGTTCTGAGGGCTTGTGCGTAAACGCATGGATTTGACCAATCATTTGGTTGGATTTGACAAGCAGACAACGTCTTCTTTAGTGGCAGAGATCGATCTTGAGCGCAGTCTAATGCCATGGAAAGCGCAATGGCCGGCACTACTGCGTAAATACAATTTAAGTCACTCCCTCGTATAGCCGATACAACCAACGACGCCCCTATCAAAGGAATGAGCATGAACCGTTTTATCCTGCCGCTGTTGGCAGCCGTCGCGATAGTGGCTGGGTACCGACCCGTGGAAAGTTGGCTTGAGCGTTATTTGCCGCTGACTTCCGAGGACAAGCTGGTCGCCGCGTTGCCGCTGGGGCCCACCCGCCAGCTACAGATCCAGCGGATTATCGACAGCGCCACACCCAAGGCCAAAACCGGTTTTGGTCTGGAACTGAACTCGCGCCTGAAAATTCGCGCGCTGAGTTGCACGCAGGGTTTCCAGGCTAAGTGGTACCAGAGCCGTGAAGCGATCAACGCGTCGGTGGGCCACAGTCAGTGTCTGGATGACCAAGAGCAGAGCATCACGCAGTGGCTCGGCATTATCGAAGCGGGTCAGCTACTGGCGAAGCCGCCATTGCGTGAAGCCGTGGGTGAGCCTGTCGGGTTGGTGCAGGTAAAAAGCGGTATTCGCGAGATCAAGTATGCGCGCCAAGCCGCCATCGCATTGCTGGGTAGCGGCAATGATCTCGCAGTGGTCGACCTGCACAGCGGCGAGGTGCTACACCGTGATCCTTGGCAGACCACCCAAGGCACCCTCAGCGAGTTATCCGCCAATGGCCGCCTTTACGCGCGCGACGCAGGGCGGTTGCTGTCGATCGTAGACGCCGCGAGTGGCACTGAAGTGGTACGTATCCCAGACGCCATGGGCCATGCGTTTTTCTGGCTGGATGACCATACAGCGGTTTTCGGCCAGATCAGCAGTGGCGGTGCACAGCTTATCGATTTCGACAGTGGCCAGATCGTTGATCTTGGCATGCCGCGCAGCTGGAACCGGGCGTTGCCAATGCCCGGTAAACCTGACCATTACCTGCTGCTCGGCGGGCAGCATAACGTGGAGATCCAGGTCCTGCGCCAATCGGGGCCAGTCCAGGTGAGGGTCGTCGCTCAGCTCGATGTTGACGGCTACGGCAGGTTCGCGGGGTTGGAAAGCAATAATCCCAGTCGCGACGGCACGCGTTACTACGGTATCGACGAAGGGTTAGTATTACTGGACGTATCGCAATTAGCGTTGACTCGGATTGACACCGCACCTTTGCGTTTGACGCGGGTCACCACTACGCCGCAAGTGGGGCAGATCCTGCTCGAAGGTACTGCGCCGGGGCTACGCGCCACTGATGCCCGGCGCTATATCTACGAGGTGGCCAGCCAGACAATCGCTCCGCTGAGCGACCCGCGTTACAAAGCTTCACGTTTGGATTATGTGCCAGCGTTCGATGTCATGGCGCTGGTCGAGGGTAACCGCATCACATTTCATCACGATCTGGCTACCGGCTTGCCACAGCCCCTGGCCTTGTGGCGTGCGCAACTGGCGGAACGTCAAACGGCGCAAGTGGCCCAGGCCCAGCAGATCCAGAGCATCGTGCAACGGGTCGAGTTCGCCCCGCTCAAGGCACTAGCAGCCACAGCTCAAGTCGAAGGGGTCGGTGTGTACGAGGCGGCCGAAGGCGTGCATGGGGGCGGGACGCACGCGCCGGGGACGGTGCAGGTCGAGGTCAAGCCGAGTCGCCAACCGACTGTGCTGGTTCTGTCTTCTTACGAGCCTGTGCGTTGGCGCTTGCTCCTGCAACCCGGCAGCCAGTTGGGGCTGGTGCTCGTATCTGGATATTATCCTTCGACGGTGGAAGGGGCTGGCGACGCTCGGGTCGTGGTCATCGGCGCGGGTTTTGCCTATAGCAAAGGCTCTGGTGAATATCAGGGTTTGAACCAAAACGTAATGCGCTATACGGGCAAGGGGATAGATTTTTTTCAGGGAACGTATTCAGGACGTCGGTTTTCGGTTGGGGGGAGATGATTCATGAGCGCTTACGAAATACCCATGGGCAAATGGTTCGCGGGCGACGTAACGCTAGCCGGATCATCTATCAGGCCGTCCGTGGCAGCAGCGGTTGCCATGATTTATCGAACTGAGAGTGATCAATCCCGAAAATCCTCAAGCCCTGCTGGTACCTTCAGACGACAGCATTGAGCCGGCCATTGCCCTGCTTGGGCATATGCGATGCTTAAAGACAAACCAATGAATGTGAGCGCTGAAGCAGACCGCCCGGGATTAGCTCTCCCGTACCCCTCAAGCGAAATGTCTGCTTTGGGTCTTAAGCTGCCTTAACCGAAGGCAGTTAATGGTTAAGAGTGGTTACTGATTGCGCCTACGATCTGCTTGCTCAGTCAACAAAGATGCCAAGTCCAGCGCTAACGCCATAGATAAGCGACAGCGTTCACGAGCTGCCGCCGCGCCTGCTCGGAAAGCCAAGGGAAATCTGACTTGAGGCGAGCGTCTGCGAGTAAGCAACTAGCTTCAAGTTCGTTGCTCATCCGCCAGCTTGGGTACTCGATTGCTGCAATCCATACGATGTGCAACATCTCACGTGCATCAGCATCGAGAGAGGTGGATGCTGACAAGACCTCATAAAAACGCCAAGGCTGTTCCCAGCTCTCGAATTTTTCTATTTCCAACACCAATGTTAGGTGCAGTTCCATGGAGGTACCTAAAGCCTAGGTCAGGAAAAGTCATAAGCAAATCCACCGCTGAGCGGCAGAATCATAACTCATTGATCACGTTCGCTCACGTCGGCGGCATCAGAGATCCTCAAGACAGTGCTAAACGGCATGGCGCACTGAACTGAGAAGCAAACGGTGGCACCAGACCTGATCATCTTAGCCGCCTAATCTTGCCTGCAAAGACCGCTATCGGGCCGACTGCTGCCGGTCATGGAGACGCCGTGTGCTGGTCAGGCTCGATACAAACGCTTGGTAAGGTCGGATGCAAATGGGTCGTCAAGTGGAATGTAATTTCCTAACTAGGCTCACGCTGTAGCAACCACTCGCCATCGCCATCCGCTGATATCGTCTAACCGCAATTTTCGTCGCATGCTAATTTGTCTTCGGACTAAAAATACGAGTTCATCAAAGGCTCTGCCCGGTCACAGCCTATTGGGAGATTTCATGACACAAGCAACCCAGCACGGTCTGGCCCTACGCTACGGCGATACAGACTCAACGATTCCCGAGAACTGGAACCCGATTCTCGATCAACTGGTAAACCATCGCAGCGTCCGCGCTTTCAACGACAAGCGACTGCCAGAAGGAACGCTTGAGGCGCTGATCGCTGCCGCGCAATCGGCGGCAACTTCATCAAATCTGCAAGTCTGGAGCGTGATCGCTGTTCAGGATCCATCTCGCAAAGCGCGCCTCGCGGAGCTTGCCGGTAATCAGGGCTACATTCGCCAGGCCCCGCTGTTTCTGGTCTGGCTCGCCGACCTCTCCAGAGTATCCCGAGTAGCAGCGCGCGCGGGCGTCGAGCTCGAAGCCTTGCCTTATATCGAGAGTCTGTTGTTGGGCACTATCGACGCGTCGCTGGCCGCCCAGAATGCTGTGGTGGCTCTGGAGTCGATGGGGCTCGGTAGCGTCTACATCGGCGCGATACGTAATGACATCAAAAGTGTCGCGAAGGAATTAGAGCTGCCGCCTCAGGTATACCCGGTATTCGGGATGTGTGTGGGTTATCCCGACGCTGAACGTCCGGCACAGGTAAAACCGCGCTTGCCCCAGGCGGCGGTCTTGCACCACGAGCGCTACAGCGCGGAGTCGGAACTGTCCTCTATAGAACAATATGATCAGCGCCTCGGCGCCTTTTATCAGCAGGAGGGGATGAAGGCTGCGGGCTGGTCGGAGCAAGTTGTGAATCGCTTGCGCAGTATTTCCAGCCTGCATGGGCGTGAAGAGTTGGTCAGGGCGCTACAGCAAATGGGTTTCGGCCTGCGCTAGCAGGCCGGGCTCAGTTCGGTGAATCACTCACTTCGCTCGCGGAAAAACCAGCCTGAAAGTCGTGACCCGTTCCAGCTCACTCTCCACCGTCACCCGCCCTTGATGAACAGTCATGATGGAACGAACGATTGCCAGCCCCAGACCGGTGCCGCCCTGTTGTCGGGAGCGGCTGGCGTGTACCCGGTAAAAGCGGTCGAACAGGCGCGGCAGGTGCTCGGCTTCGATGCCTTCGCCCTGGTTGCTAACGGCCAGAGAGACTTCATTGGCATGGCTGGCGAGGGTGATGGTCACTGTGCTGCCGGGATTGCCGTGACGGATGGCGTTGGAGATCAAATTGGAGATCGCTCGCTGGATCATCAGTCGTTCTCCGAAGGTCTGGGCACTGCCTTGAACCACCAGCGTCATGTTTTTTTCTTCCGCTGACTGATCAAAAAGCTCGGCGACCTTATTGGCTTCTACCTCAAGATCCACTGCAGTAAACGTCAATAGCGCCGAGGGTTGGGTCACGCTGGCCAGGAACAGCATCTGGGAGACCATCAATGACAGACGCTCAAGTTCTTCGGTGCATGACTCCAGCGCCTGTTTGTATTCCTCGGGTGGTCGTTCCCGGGACAAGGTGACTTGCGCCTTGCCCATGAGGTTGTTCATGGGCGAGCGCAGTTCGTGGGCCAGGTCGTCCGAAAATTGCGCCAGTTGCTGAATATCCTCGGCCAGTCGGTTGAGCATCACGTTGACCGCGTGGGCCAGGTCACGGAGTTCGTCAGGGAGTCCGGCAGCTTGCATCCGATGGGACAAATCCCGGGCCGATACCTTGTGCGCGACTTTGCGAAATGCGCGCAAGGGTCTTAACCCGCGATGCACGATCCACCACGCGCAACCGCCAACGAGCAGCAGGATAAGCGGCAAGGCAATGAGTGTGGATTTCACATAGGCGCCGAGTAACAACGCATCGCTTTCTCTGTCGAGCGCGAGCAGCACCAGAACCTTCTGGCCGCCTTTGAGGCGCACGTGTTTGCTGGCAATCAATATCTCGTGACCGGCCGAGGATTCCACTCGCTGGAAATCCCCCCGGCTGTCCTCGCCCAATGGCACAGGAGGCACCATCTGCTCATCCTGGCCCAGGCTCAGCAGGCGTTTTCTCGGGACGCTCGAGTCGAGGATGGTCAGGGTCAAGTCATCGTGCCCGACAATCTGGTCACGCAGGTGATGCGGCGCAAGCACCACGTCAGCAACGGAATTGAAGCTCTCTGACAGACTGTGCTCGATTTGCTCCAGCTTTTCCTGCAGGCCGTTCCTCGCTCGGAAATCCAGCTGATGGGAAATGGACGCGTAGGCGAACGCTGCCATTACCAATACCAGCACGGCACTCATGGCGGTTACGGCAAGGCCCAGCCGTGTGGAAAGACGCGTGGGTTTCATTCACGCACTTCCAGAACATAGCCGACGCCGCGCAGGGTGTGGATCAGCTTCTGTTCGAAAGGCTCGTCGATTTTCGCCCGCAGACGGCGGATCGAGACTTCGACAACGTTGGTGTCGCAGTCAAAGTTCATGTCCCACACCAGCGAGATGATCTGCGTGCGAGACATGACTTCACCGCTGTGACGCATCAACAGGTGGAGAAGGGCGAACTCTTTGGTCGTCAGGTCAATGCGCTGAGTGCCACGAAATGCCCGGTGTCGTCCCTGGTCCAGCTCAAGGTCGCCGACCCGCAGCACTTCGGGCAAACCGGCCTGTTCGCTGCGACGCATCAGGGTGCGAACTCTGGCCAGCAGCTCGGGAAACTCGAACGGCTTCACCAGATAATCATCAGCCCCCATCTCCAGGCCCCGAACCTTCTCTTCGAGACGACCACGGGCTGTGACCATCATGACTCGGGTATTGCTGTTTTTTCTCAGCCGGGCCAACACTTCCCAACCGTCCATTTCGGGCAGATTCACATCCAGAATGACCAGATCGTAGGTTTGATGCTGAGCCAGATAAAGCCCATCAAGTCCGGTGACGGCCAGGTCCACAACATAGCCACTCTCGGTTAAACCCTGATGCATGTACTCGGCAGTTTTTGGCTCGTCCTCTACAACAAGGATTCGCATATCAGTGTCCTGTATTAATAGGGTGGATAAATGTCGCGGGCTTTGTTGTTTAAAACAGCCTGCTTTCAAACTGCACCACTGCAATAGTGTCCTGGCAGTCCGCAGTTTTGCGCGATCTGTCGAATGTGGGCGGATTCTGGAGTCTGTAGCCACTTCAGGGTCAACCCCGCAGGTGGCTGAATACAGAGATTTTTTTGCCTGCTCTCAATGGAATAAGCTTTAAAGTGTTAGCCCTGTCAGCGTTTTAAAAAGCAAGTTTTAAGTTATTGCTGTTTATGTCTTCGGGGGCGGTCATTTCATTGCGTCGCGCAGTGTAATAGCGAGCGACTGCAACTTTCCTTAAATGACAGGATTGTAATTTTTCAGTAATCCTTCTGCTAACTCCCTTTGCATAAAGTCCCCGCATCCAACTCCGCTGAACGCAGCCGGAGTCTGTTCTGGTTATTTGATGGGGTGGTTAGTCATATGCAAAGGCGCGACGGGAGCAGTGCAAACCCGCTCAGGCATAAAGTTTTTTCCCTGGTAACAGATAGGAAGCCCACCGTGAAAACCGGTTTGCTTTACGCCCTGTTACTGTCATTCGCCGCGCCCGGTATTGCGACTGCTCAAAGCTTGAGCCTGCCTCAGGCCATCGAGGCAGCCTTTGCGGAAAACCCGGAGCTCGCCGCCGCACGTTGGGAAATTGGCATCGCCGAGGGCGACAAACAGCAGGCCGGTCTGATGCCCAACCCGGAGTTGTCCTGGGAGGTCGAGGATACTCGCCGCAACACCAGCACCACCACGGTCATGCTCAGTCAGGCGCTGGAACTGGGCGGCAAGCGCGGTGCCCGCGTTGAAGCGGCCAGCCGATCCCAGGATGCTGCACAGATCGAACTGGAGCGACGTGGCAACGAGCTGCGTGCCGAAGTCGTCCAGGCTTTCTACACCGCAGTGCGTGCGCAAACCGGTCTGGAACTGGCGCGGCAATCCCACACCCTGGCCCAACGCGGCCTGGAAGTAGCCGACGGGCGTGTGCGTGCGGGCAAGTCTTCGCCGGTCGAGGTGACCCGTGCGCAGGTACAACTGGCCGAAACCGACCTGCTGGTGCGCCGCGCCGAAACCCTCAAAGCCAATAGCTACCGGGATCTGGCGCGCACGACAGGCTCGTCCGTTTCTTCGTTTGATCGCCTGGAGTACGCCGACCTGTCGCCGGGCAAGTCGCCGTCGGCGGCGAGGATGCTTACGGCTATCAATCAATCTGCGGAGCTGCGTCTGGCCCATGCCCAGATCGAGCAGCGTGATGCGGCGTTGGGCTCGGAGCGGGCGCAGCGCATCCCCGACCTCACTGTCAGCATTGGCAGCCAGTACAGCCGCGAAGACCGTGAACGAGTCAATGTGATCGGCTTATCGGCACCGCTGCCGCTGTTCAACCGTAATCAGGGCAATGTCCTGGCCGCGTCACGCCGTGCAGACCAGGCGCGTGATTTACGCAACGCGGTAGAACTCAGATTGCGCACCCAGACCCAGGCCGCGCTGGATCAGTGGGCCACCGCCAGTAAAGAAGTCGAGTCCTTCAATCAGGTGATTTTGCCCTCGGCGAAAAGCGCGGTGGATGCTGCGACCCGTGGCTTCGAGATGGGCAAATTCGGCTTTCTCGAAGTTCTTGACGCACAGCGCACGCTGATTGCGGCGCGCAGCCAATACCTCGAATCGCTGGCCATTGCCACGGACGCCAGAGTGACTGTCGAGCGCATCTACGGCGATATCAGTCCATTCACTGCCAATCCTTAACCCTCACTTTTCGCACTTATCGGGCGCATCGCTGTGTACATCCGTACGTGATCGCCGGGAGCATCCATGGATAACAAACGAAGTATGACCATTGCCCTGGCGGTGGTTGCAATCATTGGTCTGGGCAGCCTGACGCTGGGCAATCAGGGGCTTCCCGTTGCGGCGGAAGCGGCCAGGGACGCGAAGCATGAACACTCCGAAGAGGAAGGGCATGCAGACGAGAAGGGGCACGCGGAAAATGACAGCCACAGCGATGGCAAGGTGGATGAGAAAGGCCACGCTGACGAAGCGCACGGCGAAGAAAGCCATGGTGATGAAGAGCATGGCAAAAAGGGTCACGGTGCTGAAGGGGCCGAAGACTCCCACGAAGAAGAAGGCAAGCTGGAACTCAACGCTGAACAGAGCAAGTCAGCCGGCATAGAGCTGGCCGTCGCTGCACCTCGGTCTATGAGCACTTCTGTCACGTTCCCCGGCGAAATTCGCTTTGATGAAGATCGCACCACCCACGTTGTACCGCGGGTCGGCGGGGTGGTGGAAGAGGTCAAGGTCGACCTCGGCCAATCGGTGAAAAAAGGCCAGGTGCTGGCCGTGATCGCCAGTCAGCAAATCTCCGATCAGCGCAGCGAGTTGAATGCGGCACAGCGCCGTCTTGAGCTCGCCCGGTTGACGATGCAACGCGAGAAAAAACTCTGGGAAGACAAGATTTCCGCCGAGCAGGATTATCTGTTGGCGCGTCAGGCGTATCAGGAAGCAGACATCAGCTACGCCAACGGTCGGCAAAAGCTGAGTGCTATCGGTGCCAGTCTGAAATCCTCCGCAGGCAATCGTTACGAGCTGATCGCTCCCTTTGATTCGGTGGTCGTCGAAAAGCACCTGGCCATAGGCGAGGTGGTCAATGACACCACCTCGGCATTCACGCTCTCCGACTTGTCGCGGGTCTGGGCGACCTTTGGCGTGGCACCCAAGGACTTGAACAAAGTCGTGGTAGGTCGCGCGGTCACCGTCAGCGCACCAGACCTGAATGCCCAGGTCGAGGGCCGCATCAGCTACGTCGGCCATCTGTTGGGCGAGCAAACCCGCGCGGCTGCGGTGCGTGTGGTGCTGGCCAACCCCGAGGGCGCGTGGCGTCCGGGGCTGTTTGTTTCTGTTGATGTGACCGCGGAAAAAGCCAATGCGGCGGTCAGCCTGCCTGAATCTGCCATTCAGTCCGTTGAAGACCAGACTTCGGTGTTCGTGCGCAATACGGAAGGTTTTGAGCTGCGCCCGGTGAAAGTCGGCAGGCGCGATGGCGGTTATGTGGAAATCGTTCAAGGCCTGACGGCGGGCACTCAAGTGGCCGCCGCTGGCAGTTTCATTCTCAAGTCCGAGCTGGGTAAAGGCTCCGCTGAGCACTCCCATTGATCTGCCTCGCACGAGTACAACGTCATGTTTGAACGGTTGATCCAATTCGCAATCGAGCAGCGCATCGTCGTGATGCTTGCTGTGTTGCTCATGGCAGGGCTCGGCATTGCCAGCTACCAGAAACTGCCCATTGATGCTGTGCCTGACATCACTAACGTGCAGGTGCAGATCAACACCTCAGCGCCCGGTTTTTCGCCGCTGGAGACTGAACAGCGCGTGACCTTTTCGATTGAAACCAGCATGGCAGGCCTGCCAGGGCTGCAACAGACTCGTTCCCTGTCGCGCTCGGGCCTGTCGCAGGTCACGGTGATTTTCGAAGACGGCACGGATCTGTTCTTTGCCCGCCAGTTGGTGGGCGAGCGTCTGCAAATTGCCAAGGATCAGTTGCCTGAGGGCGTCGATGCGGTCATGGGACCGATCTCCACCGGGCTTGGCGAAATTTTCCTGTGGACGGTAGAGGCGAAGGAGGGCGCGCTGAAGGAAGACGGCACGCCTTACACCCCGACCGATCTTCGGGTGATTCAGGACTGGATCATCAAGCCGCAATTGCGCAACGTGCCAGGCGTCGCCGAGATCAACACCATCGGTGGTTTTGCCAAGCAGTATCAGATCGCGCCTGATCCGAAAAAACTGGCCGCGTACAAGCTGACCTTGAACGACCTGGTGGCCGCCCTCGAACGCAACAACGCCAATATCGGCGCGGGCTACATCGAGCGCGGTGGCGAACAATTGCTGATTCGCGCGCCGGGTCAACTGGGCACGGTGCAGGACATTGCCAACATCGTCATCGCTAACGTCCAGGGCACGCCGATCCGGGTCAGCAGCGTGGCCGACGTGGACATCGGTCAGGAGCTGCGCTCTGGCGCTGCCACCGAAAATGGCCGTGAAGTGGTGCTCGGTACGGTGTTCATGCTGATCGGTGAAAACAGCCGCACGGTTTCCCAGGCCGTCGCCGCCAAGCTGGCTGATATCAATCGCTCATTGCCCGAAGGTGTTGAGGCGATCACGGTGTATGACCGGACCAATCTGGTTGAAAAAGCCATCGCGACCGTGAAGAAGAACCTGATCGAAGGGGCCATTCTGGTCATCGCGATTCTGTTCCTGTTCCTCGGTAACATCCGTGCCGCGTTGATCACCGCGATGGTGATTCCGTTGGCCATGCTGTTCACCTTCACCGGAATGTTCACCAACAAAGTCAGTGCCAATCTGATGAGTCTCGGCGCGCTGGACTTCGGCATTATCGTCGACGGCGCAGTCGTGATCGTCGAAAACGCTATCCGCCGACTGGCTCACGCACAGCAGAAATACGGGCGGATGTTGACCCGATCCGAGCGCTTTCATGAGGTGTTTGCAGCGGCCAGGGAAGCGCGTCGTCCGCTGATTTTCGGCCAGTTGATCATCATGGTTGTTTACTTGCCGATCTTCGCCTTGACGGGTGTTGAAGGCAAAATGTTCCATCCGATGGCTTTCACGGTGGTGATTGCGCTGTTGGGCGCCATGATCCTGTCGGTGACGTTCGTACCGGCGGCCATTGCCATGTTCGTCACCGGCAAGGTCAAGGAGGAAGAGGGCGTGGTGATGCGCACTGCGCGCCTGCGCTACGCACCGGTTTTGAAATGGGTACTGAGCCACCGGTCGATAGCATTCTCTGTCGCTGTGGTGCTGATTGTGTTGTCCGGATTTACTGCGAGTCGCATGGGCAGTGAGTTCATCCCAAGCTTGAGTGAGGGCGACTTCGCGTTGCAGGCGCTGCGGGTGCCCGGCACCAGTCTGACCCAGTCGGTGGACATGCAGCAGCGTCTTGAAAAAGCCATTGTCGAGAAAATGCCGGAAGTCGAGCGGGTGTTCGCCCGGACAGGTACGGCAGAAATCGCTGCGGACCCCATGCCGCCGAACATCTCCGACAGTTACGTGATGCTCAAGCCGCAAAGTGAATGGCCAGATCCTGGCAAGTCTCGCGAGGCATTGATTGCTGACTTGCAGCAGGCCGCTGCGACGGTACCAGGCAGTAACTACGAGTTGTCGCAGCCGATTCAGTTGCGCTTTAACGAGCTGGTTTCGGGTGTGCGCAGCGACGTTGCGGTGAAGGTGTTCGGCGATGACATGGCAGTGCTGAACCAGACTGCCGCGAAAATCGCTGCGACCTTGCAGAAGGTGCCGGGCTCGTCCGAAGTCAAGGTCGAGCAGACTACGGGGCTGCCTGTGCTGACGATCAATATTGATCGTGACAAGGCCGCACGTTATGGCCTCAATGTAGGCGACGTTCAGGATGCCATTGCCATCGCGGTAGGCGGGCGCCAGGCGGGTACTCTTTATGAGGGTGATCGTCGCTTTGACATGGTGGTGCGATTGTCGGAAACGCTGCGAACGGATGTGGCCGGACTGTCGAGCCTGCTGATCCCCGTGCCTGCTACGGCAAGCAGCGTTAATCAGCAGATCAGCTTCATTTCGCTGTCCCAGGTGGCGAGTCTGGATCTGGTGCTGGGGCCGAATCAGATCAGCCGGGAAAACGGCAAGCGTCTGGTCATTGTCAGTGCCAACGTGCGCGGTCGCGACCTCGGTTCGTTTGTTCAAGAGGCGGGCGAGACCATCGAACGCGACGTGCAAATTCCGGCGGGATACTGGACCAATTGGGGCGGCCAGTTTGAGCAGTTGCAGTCCGCTGCCAAGCGTTTGCAGATCGTGGTTCCGGTGGCGCTGCTGATGGTGCTGGCGCTGTTGTTCATGATGTTCAACAACCTGAAGGACGGTTTGCTGGTTTTCACTGGTATTCCGTTTGCGTTGACCGGCGGCGTCATGGCGCTCTGGTTGAGGGACATTCCACTGTCCATCTCGGCGGGAGTTGGTTTCATCGCGTTGTCGGGTGTGGCAGTGCTGAACGGCCTGGTGATGATCTCGTTCATTCGGAATCTGCGCGAGGAAGGGCGTTCGCTGGGCGATGCGATCAACGAAGGGGCTCTGACCCGCTTGCGCCCGGTGTTGATGACCGCGTTGGTGGCGTCGCTGGGCTTTATTCCGATGGCACTGGCGACCGGCACCGGAGCAGAAGTTCAGCGTCCGCTGGCAACCGTGGTGATCGGTGGGATATTGTCGTCCACCGCGCTGACCCTGCTGGTACTGCCTGCGCTGTACCAATGGGCGCATCGTCGGGAAGAAGAACCGACATAGTCCTGGCGTTGGAAGTGGAGGCCCGCGGCAGGTGACTGTTGCGGGCTTTTTTATAGCGTCTGGCTACCTCTGTAGCAAAGACGAAGCCTTGGTATAGTCACCGCTCATTGAGTGCCAGGAGACGTTGCAGAATGTTAAAGCTTAATTCGTTTCGCGAGACAGTAGAGGCTATCGCTGCATGCTCTGATGATCGGGATGTATGGAACCGATACGTCTGGGTCTACGCTCAGGGCGACACAGCATTGCTGGACAGCCGCTTTTACCTGGTTTCGCGCGATGATGAGGACGAGGATGAGCGTCGCGTTTCGGAATTTGGAGCCCAGCATGACCTGTCGTCGTGCCTGGAAGCGGCCACGTTTGCAGACGTGTTGTCTGTACAGAAGCGACAGCAGCCGCACTCCAGCCTGGAGGACTACGCCATCGCCCTTGAGCATTACTCTGAGCAGGATGCCTTCCTGGAGGTGCCCGGCGGTGATGACCCAAAGGCAGCAGAACCCGGTTTGGCGCGGGACTTGTACGCCGAGTACGATCTTTTTCTGGCTGAATGCGCGCCTGAGCAGTTGAGTGTCGCGGCGCGAGAGGTTAGCGCCGTTCTTGAAATCAACATTGCCAGTGCGCTAGCGGGATGTCGGGCGTTGCCCTTGTGCCTGGGAGAGCGCATGACCGGCGATCAGTGCCTGCAGATCGAAGCGCGTTTTTCCGCGCTCTCGATTCCGTTGCAGCGAGTGACCCACCGCTCATTTCCTTGGCAGTAAGCTGGCGTCAGGCCTCCCGGCGAATGAACTGGTAGTCATAACCAATCAGTAGTTGCAGATAGTGATCGAAGCTCGGCGCAATCACTTCATAGTTATCCGGGTCATGCAGAAAGCGCATGACCTGACCCACTGTCCCGCCCGGGGCCGGATTGAAGTCGATATACAGTCTCGAAGTGCCCCCATTGTTGAGACAGTTGGAAAAGCAAAGCCGCGCGTTCATGCCCACCGTGCGGTCAATGCCTGCTCCGGCCAGCTCGCCTTCCTCATCCGGCCAGCCTTCATAAATTTCTGCGATGCTTTCGGTACAAGGGCCGTTAGCCTCGGCAAGTATGTCTTCTACCGAATTCAGGTAGTAAGGAAAACGGGCCAGGTCGGAGCCCAGTATCAGCACTACGAACTCGGCGTCCGGATATTCCCAATGCGTGCCGTCGAAATGGCCAAGCAGTTGCAACAGGCTTGCCGGGCACAATGGATAGCGCTCGGTGAGCCGCTGCAGGTCTGCCGCAGAAGCGCCGTGTGCATGTTTCAGTTGATCGAGATCTTCGGCAGGTAAGGCCTGGCGCAGACCGGCGAGATAAGTGTCGACGAGGCTCATGATGGAGTGCCTTGAAAAGAAAAACTGAATTCAGGTTGCCACATTTGTCGTTCAGGGGGGGGGCAGGAAAACCCTGGATTCACAAAGACATCAGTAGTCTTCAGCCTCGAAAACGAAGGCGTAGTTGTCATCAATCAACTGTTGCAGGTAGTGATCGAAGCTCGGCGCAATCACCTTGTAGCTGTCAGGGTCGTGAAGGTAGCGCACGACCTGACCCACATTGCCGCCGGGGGCTGGATTGAAGTCGATATACAGTCTGGAACTGCCGCCATTGTTCATGCAGTGCGAGAAACACAGCCGTTCATGCATGCCCAGCGTTATGTCGATCCCGGGGCCGACGAGGTCGGGTTCGTCAAGATAGCCTGCATAAATTTGCTCAATGCTTCGGGTGTAAGTCTCGATTTCTTCAAGGATCTGATCGACCGAACTGAGGTAGTAGGGGTACTCGAATACATCGGAGCCCAGTATCAGGACCATGACTCTGCCGTCCGGATAATCCCGGTAGTGCGTGCCGTCGATCTGGCCAAGCAGTTGCAACAGGCTTGCCGGGCACAACGGATAACGATCGGTGAGCCGCTGCAGGTCAGCCGCTGAAGCGCCGTGTGCATGTTTCAGTTCATTGAGTTGTTCGGCCGGTAAGGCTTTGTGCAAACCGGCGAGGTAGGTATCGACGATGCTCATGATTCAAGTCCTTGTATAACTATTGGATATCCCGGTATTCGCGGTTTCAGCTGGAGGGTGACTCCATCCATGTCCTGAATTCGTCGGCCTGGTCTGGAGTGTTGAGAGCGGTAACCCAGGCAATCTCGTCTTCCGGGCACTCAAAGTCCGAAACCGCAAACACGTAAATGGCATCGTCGAAGGTCGTTGTCAGCTTTTTCAGGGCGATGACACATTGCTCGAATATATGTTTGCGATGCGCCACGAAATTGTCCTCGGTGGTCGCGTCGGCCAGGTCCCAGAGCATTTTGCATAAATCCTGGAAGTAATCGTCGGCGTAGGCTTCGTGGCTCCATTCGGCGGGATACCACTTGAAGTATTGCCAATCATCGGAGTTTTCAGCTATGACACGCTCCAAATGGTCTTGAGTGTTAAAGGCGGGTACAAGTGTTCCCGCATCGCCGTCGGAATAAAGCGCGAATCCGCAGACCTTTGCGTTCGGGAAGTCCGCTCGAAACTGTTCGATGGCGTTCTTGGACGCTTTCAGGACATCTCGTTGAAACTGCTCAATGTTCAAAGTCGACATGGTTTTCTCGTGGCGGGTTATGGCTAGGGATCATTGCTCATCAGCGCGGGTCTGGCTGAAATTCCATGAACGCATCGTTTTGGTAAAAGTATTCAAAGGCCTGGAAGTAGTTCTCCAGCGATGCATGAGGCAATTGCTGGTCGGCGTTGAAGATGACGTCCTCGATCATGGCCTTTTCCAGTGTCGCTACCCAACCTTCACTGGCGACCTGCGGGGGAAGATAATCGGTGGAATCCGGGGCGTAATCCCGGCTGTCCAGTGAGAACGCGCCGCGGGTATCCAGCGTCCATTGAGTCGCTGGCAAGTAGAACCAGCTGTCAGGCATGTCTGCGATATTCTGCAGTACTTCGCGAATGCTGTAAGTTTTCATGAGGCCCTCACGTCAGGCTGTTCAATCCGTTGTATCAAACCACTCCGTCAGGCTGAAAAACAATCACAGCCTATGGGGTGAAGCCAGTGCTGCGATTAATTCAAGGTTGGCTGGCGCTGTCGAAGGAGTTGCTGCGGCCTGCTCCAGCAAGTTATCGAAAACATGCTGCTCTGCGGCCGTCAGTTCCATTTGTAGGTAGTCAGGGTCGCGTTCGTAATACAGCAAGTCAACGTTTTGCAGGGTCATGTTGATACTGCGCTGCAATAGAGCCGCGTCGTCGGTGACTGCCGCTTCCATTAGATAAAACAGGGCGATAAACGCGTTTTGTGCATAGCTCGCTTCCTGCTCACCGAAGTCATCGGTGTCAGGTATGTGGGCCTCGATCTCTGCGTGCAGGTCGCTGCACTCGCTGGCTCGCCCGGCGACGTACGCCGATAGGCCCCGGCAGAAAAGATCTGCCAGACATTGGTTATAACGACGATCAAACATCTCGACCAGACGCAGACTTCTGAGCGTATAGCTGGCGATCACCAGTCTTTGCTGTTGCGCGGACAGCGCCTGATAGCCAAGCTTGTGGGTTAGGTCGTGTAAGGGTTGCATGTCTTCCATTTTGTTACGCTCAATCCTCTTCAACGACAGCTTTGATCAATGCCTCAAGGGATGAAAAAACCGCTGCGTCATCGATGAAAGGATCTCCCGAGTCCTGCAGGTAAAACCGGTGCTCTGCAGAGCGCTCCAGTAATACAAAAGCGACCGCCGGAGTCGTCACCAATCAGCAGGTGATCAGGAAAATACTCCGCTATTTCGTAGGTCTGTTGGCGTTCAGCGATCATGTCCGTGGAATAAATCTGCACAAGGTCTTCGATCATCGCGCCGTCGCGCTGCGCCCAGAACCCGGCTATCCATGCGTCCGGTTTTATACCGCACTGTTGCATGGCCATAGCGATGTCTTCAGCACTCGCAGGCGGATTTTTGTCGGTGTAGAGCAGGCTCATTGGCGTCCACTCATTGAGTTGGATTAAAAGACTGGGGCGGCCACTGAATATAAGATCAGCCCCACGTGTTCATTCAAAAAAGAACTTCATAAAGCCATCCACGTCGGCGCCCTCAACATGACTCACTACGTCTCTGACTCTATCCAGAAAGGCAGGTTTGGGACTCAGGTCGTCGTCGAGGGTGTCATCGTTGAATTCCTGCAATTGCACCGTGATCCCGGCTTGTAAGGCGTTGAGCAATGAAACGATATCTGAAGCGACCTTGAACGATCTTTTCTGAATCGATCCGTAAATGGCAGAACAGGCATCGTGGCGGTCATAAACCAGCACATCGCCGTTGCGATCCGCGAAAACGGTGAAGCCTTCCTTCCAGCCCCACGCCGGGTCTTCATTGTCTGTGACATGCCACCCTTGCTGTGCTTTTTCCAGCCTCAGTGGACCATAAAGTTCCAGACCGAAATCTGCGCCTATCATGGGTTCAGCCGAGAGGTCTATGTGCTCGAAATACCTGCGCATGAGGCCCGCTTGCGGGATCTCGGCGATGGCCGGAAGACTCGCCGGGGCGGCGTTAAAGGTGAGATGCCCGAGGGAATCAGGCCACGCATTGAATTGCACCACGAAACGTTCAAATGCCTGCAACGACTCATCCATGCTATTTCCCACTGACAGTAGGGTGATGTCGAATAAACGTCATGCTCGTCGCCAGGCTCGTTCAAGTAATATGTTCGGGCCGCCCGGCCGCATTCCAGGCCGTAAAACGTGCATCCATCGCGGCAGACAGTTGGTCGTAATGGGCCCAACTGTCCTCAACGCTGTAGAGGGTTTTAATGCTGACGCCAAAGGTCAGCAGGTAGTCGTCGACGTAACGGCTGTCGTTGTTCAAACCTTCGTAGTAGGCAACGGCAAATGCATTGCCGGTTTCAGAGAACTCCTGGTCGGTCAGTTTTTCGTCCAGTACGGTCATTAGAAACTGTGCCCCGGTGAGGGTGCGAGCCTTGAGTTGGGCAAGCTCGCTCTCGGCGTCATCTTCCAGTTCTTCGCTGGCCAGGTCATTCATCAGCATCCATGCGAGAAACATACCGATATGAGTGGCGCCAGCAGCTTTTGGCAGATGCTTGGGGAAGGTGCCCAGGTAGTGCCAGGAGGCATCGTCGTATTTCATGTGTTGCTCCAGTCATAGCGCAGGTCGGGGGCTCTTCAATCACTGGATGCTTATGTCTGCAACGAGTTCTCTCGGTGACCCTGAACGCAGCCAGCGGTAAGGTTTATCCAGTTTTCAGCCATCAACCTTTAGTCAGCAGGGTGCCGGGCATGTGCAGTTGTACATAGCCAATGACACACAGCATCGATACGCCAAACAGCCATTGCAACCGGCTGAGTCCGGCAATCCGATAGATCGCCTGCAACGGCCTTCGCCAGCGGTACTGACGGTCTGCAGGCGCGGCACCGGCAAAGCGCAGCAGGCCGATGGCTCCGGTCAACACGTAAGTTGCGAGGCCGAGTATCCCGAGCAACTTCCAGATTAGAAATCCGAGTGCTAAATAACCACCACTGTTACGAATCACCAGGTAACCACGATCCTTGATCAGCTTGTGTCGCACACACCACAGGCTGACCTGCAGGTCCACGTCATAAAGGTATTGCGTCAGCGACGCCCAGTGGCTCAGCAACCATTTACCGACGTAAGCCGCCAACACACCGCCCGCAATATAGAGTGGCAGCAGGATTATCGTGACCGTGAACATGAAGTCGGGTTGATCCATGCTGTTCAGTATCAGGGCGAGGGTGATGACGCAGGCGCTGCGTTTCAGCCCGTAGGGCGGCGCCTTGTGTGCCACAAGTGCCTTCCAGAACCTGGGGTTGTGGTTAGGGAATATTCCCAGCAGGTCAGGGTACTGACTGGCAAAGATCTCAGACAGTTGTTCGCAGGCGTGCCAGTCTTCCTCGACAAAATCAGCAGCCAGTTGCGCTTGCTGTGCAGGGTCGGTGCAGAGCAGGAACAGAGTGGCGGCATTGGCCCGCGCACTGGGTTGTTGTTCGCGCAGTTGCATGAGGGCGCGCAGTTCGTTGAGCCAGGCTTGTTGCTCGCAGCGCCGACGCAGGTATTGCCATTGCCCATCCGCAATGGGCACCACTGCCGCTTCATTGTCCCAGCCGAACAACTCACAGACGCGCCGGAACAATGCAGGTGTCCAGATTTCAGTATTCAGAAACAGATTCAGGACATGCACCTGCAGTGCCTGACGGCGTTCGAAATCACTGAGCCAGCCTTGACGACTGTGCTGCTCCAGGCAGTCGAAAAAATACGCGTCTTCGCCTGCAGCCATGTGCTGATCAAGTCGGTGATAAAGCGCTGCGGTGAGGGCAAAGGCAAGCCGTTGTTGCTGAAACTCACCACCTATGACCTGCTGCCACGGCGTCAGCCATTGACGTTTTTCCAGACCCCACTTCAATAGCGCAGTGTGCGCTTCAGGGTCGTCTGCACAGTGCTGGAACACAAGACGCTCGAACTCAGGCCCACAGCCTTTGGCCGAGGCTTTATCCCAACACTGCTCAACGTCTGTGTCATCAAACCCGGACAACAGCTCAACGGCTTGCTCGTAGGGTGAGAGTGTCGGGTTGAAAGGCTCGTGGGGGTGGCTTCTGACAACAAAGGGTTCAGCGATGAAATCAGCAGCAGCTTGCTCGCTCTCGTCCAGGCCGCCATCACGCATGATCTGCAAGGCTTGCTCATACGCTTCACGCAGCCGCTGGAAGGCCACCGGATCTTCGTCCGGGCGCGTGGTCTTTAGCTGTCTGGCGTACTGGCGCTTGATGCTGCGCTCATCGGATCCGGCAGGCAGGCCCAGTATTTCCCAGCAATCGAAAGTCGACACCATGGCTCAGTACCCGCCGCCTCTTTCCAGCCGCGCGATGCGCTCGCTCAGGTCACTACGGGCCTGACGAATGATGCGTTCGTCCTGGGTTGCCAATGCCTGCTGAAACCGATTTGCACAACGGTCAATCTCCTCACGAAGATCGCCCAGGCTCTCCTGATACATGCGCTCCAGACGGGCGACCAGCAGCGTATTGATTTGCTGATCACGGGGATGCACTTTCAGTGCGGCAAGCGCTTGCAGACGCTTGGCAATTTCTTCGCTGCTCAATACGCCCGGGTTATTTTCGATGACCAGTACATGCTGCTCGCCGGTCAGGGGAATGCTGACCTGACATTCCAGAATGCCGTTGTTGTCGTAGGTAAAGCGTACGTCGAGATCCACGGGGCCTTTTTGTGGTGGGACGGGAATATCCAGTTCACCCAAGGCAATGTTGTCGCGCACCAGGCGACTTTCGCCCTGGTAAATGCAGACCATCACACTGTCCTGAAAATCATCAACCGTCGACACAGTTTTAACCCGGCTCACCGGGACCGTACTGTTGCGTTCAATGATCGGTAAATAGTGGCCGCCCTCACGCTCCCTGCCGACTCTTTGCGAAATCTCGATGCCCATGGTGTAGGAGCAGACGTCCGTAAGTATCACTTCCTCAAGTGCAGCACTGCGTGATTTCAACGCAGCCTGTATGGCTGCGCCGTGGGCCACGGCTTCGTCAGGATTGAGATGAATCGAAGGAAAACGACCGAACAGGCCTGCGGCGAGTTTACGTACCAGTGGCATGCGTGTGGTGCCGCCCACCAGCAATACTTCGTCGAGTTCGTTGATGCGGATTTTGGCATCACGCAACGCGCGTTCGATGGGGTTGCGCAGGCGCTCCATCAGGGGGGCAAACAACGTGCTCATATCGTCCTGGGTGAAAACGTGCTTCCACTCTTTGCCATCTACCCGCAAAACGAATTCGCTGTCGTTGTCCTGACCCAGTGCCTGGCGCACACGTTCGGCTTCGCGACGCAGCGGCTGGATGATCGACTGCGGTGCGGGAAAATCAAGCTGTTCCCGCTGGGTCTGGATGAAACGCTCGGCCAGCAAATGGTCGAAGTCCTCGCCGCCCAAATAGTTGTCGCCAGCGCTGGCACGGACCTCCACGACGCCGTCGAAGAGCTCAAGAATTGACACGTCAAAGGTGCCGCCGCCCAGGTCGAAGACCAGGAACGAAGTCTCTTTGTCGCGCTGAGGCAAGCCATAGGCCAATGCGGCTGCGGTCGGTTCGTTGATCAGTTTGTCGACTTTCAGCCCTGCCAGTTCACCCGCGATGCGGGTGGCCTTGCGCTGAGCATCACTGAAGTAGGCCGGGACGCTGATGACCGCTTCAGCCACCGGTTCGCCGTAAGCACGCTCAACATCTTCCTTGAGACTGCGCAGTACCAGTGCCGACAGTTCTTCGGGACGAAATGACTGTGTTCCCAACTGAACGGTATGGGCGCTGCCCATGTGCCGTTTGAACAACGCGGCAGTCTGGTCTGGATGAGTATGCAGGCGCTCGCGTGCAGCCTGACCAACCAGTATCCGGCCTTCCTCGTCCAGCCCCACGACCGAGGGCGTCAGGAGACTGCCCAGTACATTGGGCACTAGTACGCTGGCATCGTTATGCCAGACGGCAACCAGGCTGTTAGTGGTGCCCAGGTCAATTCCGACAATCATCAATGTGTTCCCTTATCCCTGGCTCGACGGCGCATTACTGTTAATCAGACTGAGGGCTGTCATGAAGGCATTCTTCCTTGAACGGCACAGGCTGAACGTAGCCATTTGAGATCACGTTTTGAAATGATGGTTCAATACTGGCACGCTTGAGTATTCGGTGGGAGATTCCATGTTTGTCCGCAATCTGATTGACGACGTGGGACCGGCTTTGGCCGGGAAGCCGGTATTTCTGCAGATAAAGATTCAGCGTGTTTCCCGGCCTCGTCCCGGCTGGAGCCGGTCCCACGTCATCAGTGACTCTTGTAAGAGCGAATTCATTCGCGAAGGGCCGGTACATACGCAGTCTGTTTATGGCCTGTGATGCCGCGTCCCGAATAAATTCGGCCCTACGCATCGGTCATGAACTTAATATCAGCATCAACCTGTGGAAGTGACGGATGAAAACTGAGGCAAACATTGAAACTTTCAGCCCCGGCGTGGTTATTTTTGACCCGCTCGTGTTGAGCCGTTTTACTGCTGAGCATTGTCCGGATGATTCCAGCCTCTTTGAGGTGTTCATCGAACAAAGCGAAACAGGACGGTTGGCGGTCCAGAGTGGGGCGGTTGTGCCCTTGTATCCGCTGCCCGAAGAAGACTATGTGTTTCGTTTGCGCGATGAGCGAAAGTTGCCCTTTGAACAAGGCAATGAGGCGGTGTTTCGATATGCGGATATTCCACTGAGAGTCATCAGCGGCCTGCTGATTGTTGCCGATATGCATGCCCTGACGGATTGGGATCCTGAGTTCTTTCTGAATTACAAAGCCCGGCTATCGGACCGCTTGGGCAATAACGACTATCTGGATATTTCACCGGGGCTCTACGCATTGAGCATCACTGGTTTCAGCCAGTTGAATGAAGGCTTCCCACTCAACGTGTATCAGTTGGGTATCAATGCCGTTGAGTCGTTGCCGGTGTTGAGTGATGAGGCGAATTTTGATCAATGGGATTTCAGGATCGACCGGGTATGAGCGAATTGATTTCGCACCCGCTGGAGATTTTTCCTGGGTAAAAAAACATGCGCATCCAGAACTACAGCCCGGTTCATGAGTCCATGACAGGCGTTTGCAAGGATGTGCAGTTTTTAAGGGTGCATCAATAGCCAGAGACAACGGTATTAGCGTCCGGTATATACGCCGGATAACCTCCGGTCTTTATTGATTGTTTACGCTGGCGAGGTGTCAATGGCAGACAGTAATGGACACGTTGCGGACAGCATCCGAATGTGGGTGTGGTCCGGTTTCTATACGTACGAAGAAATCTACGGGATGGTCGATGACATCATTGACGATCACTGTGACGTGGCCACGCTCAAGGCGTCGATCCTGCCGGAGTTGCAACGCAAGCTTGACGCAGAGCGTGACTGGCCGGAGGTGACTGCCTGCGATCGACTCGATGAAGTGTTCTATCACCTTCATGAAGACGGTATCTGTGCCCTCCAGAATGCAGGCTATGAAGCGTCGGATGGGTTCACGGAAGTGGCGGAAGTGCTTAACGAGGCCCCCGATGATCATTACCACGGCTTTTGCTTTTACCATGGGCAAGACGTCGAGTGCGTTGTTAAGAGCGATGTTCTGTTCATCGCCTTTGGGGCGGTCAATGATGATCCTGCAACGGCTCTCAAGGTGGGGCAACGGTTGGCCACAGTATTGAAAACTGCTGGGTTTGAAGTCGTCTGGAATGAAACCGTCGAGCGATGTGTGGAAGTTCACAACTTCAAGTGGCAGCGCAGAAGTCCAGTCCCTGACAGTGGATTGGATGCGTTGCCCACCCTTCATTAATGTTTTTATTTATGTATTATCCCCGGACTTTTTCTCGCTAAGGAAGACAATCGATGTCAGTAATCAGGAGTGTTTGGGCAGTACTTTTCAGTGTCTGCCTGTTGGGTTCATCCGTTGCGATGGCTGAAGAAGCCCGCCCGGAAGTCGCTGATAAAATGTTCGCTTACAGCGGCGAGAAGGGCGCGAAGGTCTGGGTCCTGCGCATCGGCGATCGCTCTGCCAATGAGGCGTTGGTGCAGGTAGCGGGTGTTGATCACGAGTGGAATTTGCGCATTCAGAAAATGAAAGTGGAAAAAACCAACAAGGACACACGCTATTCCGTCCAGAAGGACGGCAAGTCCTACGAAGTATTGCGACTTGATCGGGACTCTGGCGAACTGTACTTGCCAGGTGAAAGCCAGGAGCTGCACGTCAGGTACAACGACGAGTTGTCCATGACTGGCCGTCCACAGTGGTTCCTGACTGAGTACCTCGACCAGAAGTAACGGTGTCTGGCCTGATCGCGTCGCGTCTGCGCTCAGGCCTGTTAATACCAGGAGATGTTCTGCTCATTGGGAAAGGTCGATAGCGTGAAGAATTCACCTGAAGCAGCCATGATCTGCGTAGACATGAACGGCAAGGATCCGTTGCTGGATATTCCCTGGCCAGAGATACAAGGCAACCAGGCTGTATTTATCGAGCGGATCAGACTCGAGCAGACAGACCTGGAGATTCTGGGCAGCCAGATTGAAAGGGAACTCTATCTGTTTGGCGGCAAGGTCAGCGACTGTGTCCACCCTGAATATGGTGAATTGTTCCGGGTTCATTACCTGGTCATAGAGAAACAACTGAACAGTGGAACGCTGATTTACCACCCGCTCTCACAAAATGGAGAAGTGACGTACAGCCGCAAAGGGGAGGCCACGCGGCCTGTTTGCGTTGACATGATCAAAAAGAAAGACATTCTCTTTCTACGTCGCCCACCCAGATGGAATGCGTCGGAGGCCAGTATCCCCACCTGTAACGGGCAAATGTTCCATTTCTGTTCACAGGTGTACCTTCCGCAAACCGCGACCAATCGTAAATCCCTGACCTTTGTTACTACCGTGTTCTTATTTGTACACGTGCTGGAGCAGGATGAATTACGGGTGCAGATTTTCGCTCAGGACACTTCGGAGCAAACCGCTGAAGGGCACTATCGGCTGGAAAGCCAGATGATGCGCTTCGAAGAAGACTACAACGATCCAGCGGTTGTTTTGCAGCTCATTCGGGCTGGCAACAAACTCCTTCACGAGTACCTGCTCAACCATCCCAAGGCCAGTAAAAACACGCTGGAGTTGCTGGCAGAGCACGGTAAAACCAAAGCGCTCAAAGCCGAGGCTGTTAAAAGGGCGTTGGCTAAAACCTGATGCTTGAGCCGCGATGCGGTTACGTCGCAAGGTTTCTCGATCAGCCCCTTGTGGGCGATGTCCATTGTATTTAGCCCGTTGGTAAACTTTTAAATGGTGTCTTTTACGGACGCTGCAGGACGCAGAATGTCGTACTCATTTCTGACTCGCCGACGCTCGTTGGTGATGTGGCTGTATGTCATGGTGTCGGGGCATTTGCTGGCGAGCGTGGTGCTCACATGGGCCGCTCCTTCAGGCCTGTTTGATAACTACCTGAGCTCCCTTGAAGAGGTTTTCTGGACCGGCGCGGCGCCGACGTCTGCCCGAGCCCAACAGACGTGGTGGCTCGCCTTGTTTGGTGCGACGCTGCAGAGCTATTCGTTATACATGCTGGCCCTGGTGCACATTGGCAATCGTCAGAAAACACCGATGGTCTGGGGTTGGCTGATCGCCGGTCTGGTGCTCTGGGCGCCTCAGGACATACTGCTTTCCATTCAGGTCGGGGTCTGGTCGCACCTGTGGCTCGACACCTTTGCACTGCTCATGCTGCTACCCCCTTTGGTGTGGCTGTATCGCCATGACCGTAATTATCAACGTGGCGCCGTCGCCCAGGGACCCAGCAATGTCTAACCGAATGCTTCTGGGCCTGGTTACCTTGCTTGAGGCGCACGCATGAGCAAGCCGCTTCTGTATCTGCTGGCGGGCAACGGCAGTAGCGCCGAGTGGTGGGACGACGCGCTGCCCCACTTCGAGCACTATCAGGTCATCGCCCTGGAATTGCCAGGTTTCGGCAGCAACCCTCAGCCGCCTTGCGAAGATCTGGCGAGCTACGCCGAGGCACTGTTAACGATGACTGTGAGCGGCAGCGCAATTGTGGCGGTGGGGGTCAATGCCTTGCTGGTGATGCATGCGCTGCAACGTCGCCCGGGGCATTTCTGCAGGAGCGTATTGCTGGCGCCGGTGGGGGCGTTTCTCTGGCAGCGTCGTTTGCCGGCGTTGATGTCGCCACTGCCGATTCGCAAGACCATCCATTGGTTATTGGCCAACAAGCCCGCACTGTTTGCTCGCAAGTTCTCCCGGCAGACCTGGCCCACCAGTCACTATCAGCGTATGGGTGAAGGGTATGCGCGCTGCCGTTCGTTTGTCCCGTATTGGGATCTGTTGCGGGCCGACACCGCGTTGCCTTTGCTGGAGTGGGTGCAAGACCCGATCGAAATGGTCTGGGGCGATCAGGATGGGGTGTTGGGCATTGAGCAGGCCGCGGCATGGTCGGCCATTCTGGCCCGCGCTGATCTGACCATCAGTTTGCAGCCAGGATGGGGACATTATCCGTGGATCGATTCGCCCGCCGCGTTTGTACAATGGCTGGAATCGAAGCAGCGCGGATTTGTCGCCCATACCAAGGGCGGGCGCTTGCGTCTGGCTGCCTGCGCCGGGCAACCGGTACCGCCAGCGTTGTCACTGGTAAAAGGTGACGAGTGCGGTCTGTCTGCATTTCTTGCCAGCCAGCCGGATGCCATCTGGGCGGTTCGCTCCTCCAGCTTTGGCGAGGATCAGGCCGACTCTGCGAACGCGGGTCTGAGTACCACTTTCCTGCGCGAACCTGCGCTCAACGTCTCTGCGCGTGTCGCCGAACTGCATGAAGCCGGCGTCGAAGAAGTGGTTGTTCAGCGGTTCATTACACCGGTGCTTTCCGGGATTGCTTTCGTTCGTCACTTGGCCGTCGAGCT
This sequence comes from Pseudomonas sp. Irchel 3A5, assembly GCF_900187575.1. NCBI lineage: Bacteria > Pseudomonadati > Pseudomonadota > Gammaproteobacteria > Pseudomonadales > Pseudomonadaceae > Pseudomonas > Pseudomonas sp. Irchel 3A5. The sequence goes on from NZ_FYDU01000012.1 coordinate 160,687, forward strand.
GGAGTGGGTTGAAGGCCACCTTGAGTCTCTGGCTGATGGCCAGGCAAGCCCTGAGCGCGCAGTCATTTCCCGTCTGGGTGATTCCTGGAGCAGTCACGCGTTCAAGTCAGCTCACGGTTTGACCCAAGAAAAACTCTGGGACTTTCTGCAAGGTATATTGCGGGTCTTTCACTATGTGCCGGGCGATGTCGAGTGGGCGTGGGATGGCCGCCAACTGTGGCTGCTGCAGTACCGACCGATCAGTGATTACGGCTGGCGTCGTCACTTGACCGCCGCCAACATCGCCGAGATCCTGCCGCCGCAGCCCAGCCGCCTCGTGGAGCACGCTCAGCGCCGCGCTGCGGGCAGTATTCCGGCAATCATGGCGCGCTGGGATCCTCGGGTATTGCAGGACAACGAACCGTTTACCGCCTTGTTTGGCGCTGCCTCCTATATCAACAATGATCTGTTTCTCGCTCGCCTGGCCGATTGGGGCGTTGCCTCCAGCAGCTACGCCGGTGAAGTCGGTGGCGCAACGCCGCATCTGCCCTGGCGGCCCATGCGACTGCTGCGTTCGCTGCCACTGTTCCTGCGCATGCAACGCATCGCGCGCGGGCATTTGTTGACGCTGGAAAAGCAATTACAGCGTTTTGACCGGGAACTCGGCACCCTTCAGGCCCAAGGTGCTGATGGCAGGCAGTTGGCCGACTGGTTTACCCGCTTTTATGTGTTTGTGGTGCAGGGCAACCTGTGCATTGCCACCGCACTTGCCAGCAGTGGCGGCGACCTCTTGGGGCGCCCGCCGACCGCCTACCATGACCTTGAACATTGTCCTCATCGGTTGCCGTGGGAAACCGATCCGGCGACTGCCCGTCCGGCGCTGACAGACCTGCCGTTGCAGGCATTCCCGGCGTGGTCGAACGCTATAAAACTTGCGCATTGCGCAGGTTTGCCCGGTCTGCGTGGCTATTACCTGCAGGTGCGGGAGTGGTATCGCGATAACCTGATGCGGGTGTTTTTTCGCCTGCATCACGCCATGCCAGAGACTGACCGAGCGTACTGGTTTGCGCCACATGCGGATGTTCGCAACCGCGCTGGCAGTTTTTGGCAGGACGGCAGTGAGGGAACCGAACACGCCACCGGGTTCATGATTTATCCGGGGCAGGTCCAGGGCGTTCTGGGCGAGGATATCTTGCTGGAAGACACTTTGGACCCCGGGCGTCATGCACATTATCAGAACGCCCGGGCGGTGATTGCGCGCATGGGAGGGCGTCTGTCCCATGGTTCGACCTTGTTGCGCGAGCTGCGTAAACCCTCGGCGGTGATGCCCGATGTCGACCCGGCGTGGCTCGGGCGCGAAGTGCGGTATGTCGATGGTGCATTAACACTGGTCGAGTGAACAGGCGCGCCAAGCCTTGGCGGCGTCAACAGGTTGCTGTGCATGGAGCAGGAAATGCCAAACAGAAGTCGTGCCCTGGAACGCTGTTCGACGGCGCAAATAGTGGTGCTGTGTTTTACGTTGTGGCTGCCGCTGAAGGGTCAGGCGTTTGAGACGTTCAGCTGTACCGAAAGCTGGTTTGATACGACCTTTGCCGAGACCTTCGCGAACCCTCGCCCACCTGATCGGGAGCGCGACTGTTCCAAGGAAAAAGATGCCGTGCGAAAAGACAGTTTCCAGATCGTTGATGGCCGCGTGTACTTGGGTGGAGTGTCCCGCGAGCGCGAAAGTCCTTGTAGCGGTACAGGCGTTGGATCAGTAGCGCAGGGGCTCAATCCGGTGTGTTACCTGCCTGCCGGGCTGCAAATCCACCAAACTATCGAACGACGCACATTCTGGTTGCTCAGTACCGATGCCGCACACTTTCGTGTCGCACGCTCCAGTCAGGCTGGATTGACGCCTTATCAGGCGAATCAAGTCGCTGCCTACTCAATGGACAGCACCACGGTATATCTCGGTGCTACCCGGATTAAAGGCGCCGATCCAAAGAGCTTTGAAGTCATTTTTCCTTTCGGTGACTATTCAGCGGTCAATCTCAATGCCAAAGACAAGTTACAGCGCTACTCGTATGCCAGGGACAACCAGCATCTGTTCATTGGTGAATGGTCGCTCCCATACATCGACCTCACCAAGGTTGAATGGCTAAGCGGGCACTGCACCGGGGAAATCATGGAATGCCAGAACACCACCTATGCCAAGCCACTGATAGGTAAAGTCGGAGACGACATCCTGTTTCTTTACAAGAGCGCGCGTCCTACGCTTTTTCGTAACCTCGCCACTGCAGATTTTGAATTGTCGCGGGAAGGTTTCAAGAGCTATGTCATCAGTGGTGGGAAGCGCTACCTGATTGAACACGGGTTCATGGAAGAAGCGAAACTGGTTGCTCAACCGCAAGGTTGACCCTATTAAAAGAGGCGTCTGGACAGTGAAAACAATCAAGTGGGTTGATGATGCCGTGCTCGTTGTCGAAGTCGCTGAGGGCATCTATACCCTTGCCCAGATGCGAAAAAACGGCCTGATGGAGTTTTTTGACACCTTCAGAACGGCCGATGAATGGGCGGGCGTTGATTTAAATGACAGCCCCATTGTGTTCTGCCTGTTTATTGCCGAAAAGTCGGTCAAGAAACTATTCATGCGATTCCTGACCGCAGGTGAAGTGAAGATCAACGAACGCCCGATACTGAAAAAAATGCTGGATTTCAGGTGGGTGTCAGAGGGCACATACACCGCTGACCTCATAGAACTGAGCGACCGTTACTCGAGTGTAGGGGCGACGGTGCTGAAGTCTGATCTATGTCCTGAGAAAGATCTTGAGATCATTGAAAGTCATGACTTCTGCGGCGTTAACGGCGACCCGGTCAAGCTGCAAGAAAGGCTGCGCTTTTTTTACGACACGGGTATCAATTGGGATGACAGCAAGCAATTTATTTTCCCGTCGTTAAAAACCCCGGAGGCGCTGCTCTTGTCCCGCAAGGAAAGGGCTGAGGCTTCGATGTCTGAGCCGGATGTAAAAACGGGACTTCAGTTGCTGGAAGGGGATGAGGAGCTTCTGGTTAAAATTTATCCTGTGGTCTCTGCGCTTTATGTTGAAGTGCTGAAATTACAGGGCGCGGATGCGGCTGAGCGCGCGCTGCCGCTGTTCGAAAAAGCGGTGCTGCACATTAACCAGTTCGAAGATGAGATTGAAACAGTGGGACGCGAGTCCCTGATGGAGGCTTTGTACCAATTGGGGGAGAGAGTCGGTCTGTCCAGAGACACTGAATTTGTCGAGCAGTGGCGGGGCGACTGGTAGCGTGGGGTACCTTACCGTTCGTAAGGCCCCAGCGCCAAAGCTCGTCAGTTATGGTTTGGACGGGTTGCCAGAAAGCTCCATGATCATGCGCGTCAGCAAATAAATGCGGGGCGAGACGCTTTCGACTTCGGCGTACTCTTCGGGGGTGTGAATGTTGCCGCCGACGATGCCGAAGCCGTCCAGCGTGGGTACACCGACACTCGCCGCCAGACTTGCATCGGCTGCTCCGCCGCTGCCTTCGATGGTCAGTTTGCGCCCCAGTTCGCCATAGATACCCTGAGCGATGTTCACGAGCCTGTCGGTTTCCGCGGTCTGCGGCATGGGTGGCAGTCCACGAACCAGGCGCGTCGAGACTTCGGTATCCGGGATCAGTTTATCTGCCGACACTCGCGCAAGGTCTTTCTCGATGCGGTCGAACTCTTCGGGCACCGCTGCACGAACATCGGCCTTGGCAATGGCATGATCGGGAATGACGTTAGTCCGGTCACCGGCATTAATGGTGGTGAAGTTGATGGTGGTCTTCTTCTCGGCATCGCCCAGTTGCCCCAACTGCAGGATCTGGTGGGCCGCTTCCATGGCCGCGTTCCGCCCCAGTTCTGGCGCAACACCTGCGTGCGAGGCTTTGCCTTTGACCTCTACCTCTGCCGTGGCACTGCCTTTGCGCCACACGACCAGGCCATCGGCTGGACGGCCTGGCTCAAGGTTCAACGTCACGTCATGTTGTTTGGCCGTTGTCTTGATCAGCTCGGTCGCGGCAGCCGAACCCGTCTCTTCGCTGGCGTCCAGCAGGAAGGTGATCTGCGCGTAGTCGGTAAAATTGAGGTTTTTCAGAATCTGCAGCGCGTAGATGCCAGCGACAATCCCGCCTTTATCGTCCATCACCCCAGGCCCGTAAGCGCGACCGTCCTTGATATGGAAAGGCCGGGCAGCGGCCGAACCTTCCTTGAACACGGTATCCATGTGCGCCATCAGCAATATTTTTGCTTTACCCGTGCCTTTGAACGTTGCAACCACGTGTTTGCTCTTGTCGGGTGCAGTATTGGGGACGGTTTCAATGGTCGCTCCAAGCTTTTTTAATGCCTCGATAACGATCGTGCTCACTTGCGTCAAACCTGGCTCGTAACCCGACCCGGAATCGATGTTTACCAATTGCTCCAGCAACTTGAGCGCAGGCTCCTTGTATTGCTCGGCTGCCGACTGAACCCGTGCGTCGGGTGTGGCAGCCTGAGCGAGGGAACTCGCTCCCAGCGTGACAGCAAGCGCCAGCGCACAGGAGAGGGCAGAACGCGAAAACATCAACGGCATGAGTGGATCCTTGAACAGGTTGGATTTATTCAAAGTACCCTAACGACTCGCGACGCGTTCTGCACCCAAAAAATGCAGGGTGCCAATGTGAAGAGTATTGATGCGTTAAGTGCGACAGGCATTTATCATAGCGGGTGTCTGCAATGGGGGGCGTCAATGATCACGTATGATTTGGAAAAATATGAATACGTTCATGTGTGGGTGGGCATTAACTTTTCGCCCGAAAGCGAATATCTACAATATTTTGAGCTGGATTATTCCACGGAAGATGGCTTTGACGACCCTGACTATCGGGTCTGCGGTTTCTGCAAGGATGTAGGCGTCAAATGGTATGACGAAGATTTTATAGGCATCATTGCGCGGCGCGACACACCGGTCACGGTTGATGAAATCCTGAAAGACGCTCCCATTGATTCGAGTGACTGGGAAAGGGCCAAAAATGCCTGCGCAGCGTTAGGCATTATTGAAGCCAACGCAGTCTTCTGGTACACCGACGGTGATGGAGTCATCAGCATCTCGCCTGAAAAAACTTATAACGGCTTACGCTATCTTGGTTTGTTCGAAGCTAACTGAGTATGGGCTGCCAAGTTAATTAACAAGCAAAAAAAGCGCCCCGAAGGGCGCTAAAGATTCACCTTGACCAAAGGAGCTTGTCAGCTGCTAAAGGTGAATAGAGTGGAACCGAAGTTAATCCTTAACCTTTTTCAGGTTCGTCAACCGACGTCTTCTTCTCGGTGTTAACGAGGCGCGACGCCTCGTTGAGTTGATCGTTGAAGCGCTGTTCCTGGACAATCTTGATTTTTTCAGCGGCCGGGCTGGCGCGCTCACTTCCGTCGTGGGCCATTGCCGCAGCAGATGATAGGGCGGCGACTGTGAAGGCTATGGATTTGATCAGGTTCATCGTAATTACCATTCTGTTTAAGGGCAGTTACTGCGGAGTCTTGAAGCCACCTGCGTCGTGCTCCTCAGTGTTAGCGTCGAGTATAAATTTCGAAGCTAACAGGACGGTGAGTGAATAATTACAATATTGTTATTAACCGAGTTGGCAGGAATTCAACGTTTTTTTTAAGATTTCCAAATCGTCATTTTTGCGCCACGTCATTGTTAGCGATGGGTTGTTATCTTTCAATCACCCACTAAACGGAGACAGAGAAAATGAAAATCGCTAAATCGTTGATGCTTGCACTTGCCGTACTTGTACCTGCTACTTCTTTCGCTTCCAGCGATCATGATCCGGTAGCCAGCAAGATTATCAAGGAGCACCAGGCGTTTGTCGCGGATTATGCCGCCGAGAAAAACCAGACGCCACCCGGCATCGTGAAGTATGAGTACGGTATGAAACTGGATGTCGAGAAAGTTGTGCGTATGTCTTCAGCTTCCAAAACGTGCGGCGTTAACCCGCAGCTGATGACTTATGAAGACTCCAAAGGCGCGTTGAATACCGTCAAGTATCAAGCGTTGAATGATTGCCGAAATAAAAACTGATCAGGAACTGCTTGTTCCACTTCTCTATTAAAGTGCGGCTGGATTGATCAAGAAGATTAAACGCTTCATGGATTGTCCAGCCGCGCTGCCAGTCCTTCGATAAACACTGTTTCGGCACGGCTCATGCGCTGTTCGCGGTTCCACAGCAAGTGAATATCGACATCCGCAACACCCTCCAGAGGCGGCACTCGCCACAGCAGACCCTGCTCCACATCATCAACCACGACATGCTCCGGCAGGCATCCCAAACCAATCCCCGCAATGACCAGACGCCTGATTTCTTCGAGGCTTGAAGATGACGCCACAATCCGCCCGCTAAATCCCTGCTGGTCACGAAAGATGGTCAAGGGTGAGAGCATCCCACCGATTTGATCACTGGTGAAACTGACGAAGTTTTCTGACTGCAGATCGCTCTGGTTGAGGTCGGTGCGACCATACAGCGGATGATTTCGGCCGCAGAAAAATACATAACGCTGGCGTTGAAACAGCCGTTGTTCCAGCCGTGGCTGTGGTCGGCGATTAAGGCTCAGCCCCAGGGTGGCGGTTTTTTCCAGCAGGGCACTGACGATATCGGAGCTGCGCATCACGTCGACTTCCAGATCAACCCGTGGATGCTGACGGTGGAACTCCGTCAGGAAATTATCAAAGTTGTTCGACACAATCCGGCTGATCATCAACAGGCGCACTTTGCCGATCACTTCGTCCCCTGGCATCTGCAAGGTGTTGCTCACTTGCGAGACCTGGCCATACATCTCACCCGCCAGGGCGAAAATTTTCACTCCGGCTTCGGTGAGGTCAAAACGTGGCCCGCGACGGGCAATGAGCTGACAACCCAGTTGTTCTTCCAGACGTTTGAGTGCCTGACTGACCGCCGGTTGGGTCAAGTGCATTCTGGCCGCGGCGCGACTGATACTGAGCTCCTGGCCGATGACCCGGAAGGTACGCAGCAGATTCCAGTCAAGGCGGTCATTGAGCAACGGAGAAATATCGCGGGAAGAGTCGGTCACGTCCACCTCACTATAATTGCGGCTTATAGTTCGAATAATAAATAGAAATTTGACTGATTATGCCTCGTGGGCAAAAAATCAGTCCAGAGTTGCCAACAGAGCGACCCGGCAACACCTTTTCCTCCTGCCAAAAAAAACTAACCAATGGAGTTGATTCATGAAGCCCACTGCTTCTGCGCAGCCACGCCGGGCTGCTGCTGCCGCGTTCATCGGTACGATGATCGAGTGGTACGACTTTTATATCTATGCCACCGCCGCCGCGCTGGTATTCGGTCAGCTCTTTTTCCCCTCTGAAGATAAATTGTTCAGCACCATGGCGGCCTTCGGTACCTTTGCCGTGGGCTTTTTCGCCCGGCCCCTGGGCGGCATCGTGTTTGGTCACATCGGCGACCGGATCGGCCGCAAGAAGTCGCTGGTCATCACATTGGTGATGATGGGCGTGGTCACGGTCTGTATCGGCTTGCTGCCGACTTATGCGCAAATCGGCGCAGCGGCCCCGGTGTTGCTCATCCTGCTGCGTGTGGTGCAAGGCATTGCCGTCGGAGGCGAGTGGGGCGGCGCAGTGTTGATGGCGGGTGAACATGCGCCCAAAGGCCGACGTAATTTCTTTGCCTCCTTTGCGCAGTTGGGCAGCCCGGCGGGTTTGATCCTTTCGCTGCTGGCGTTCAGCGCAGTAACGCGTCTCCCAGAGGAAGACCTGATGAGCTGGGGCTGGCGCCTGCCGTTTCTGGCCAGCGCAGCCTTGCTGGTCGTAGGCTTGGCGATTCGCCTGGGCGTCAATGAATCACCTGAATTTCTCAATGACAAAGAGCAGGCACGACTGGATGTCGCAAAGTCCGGGCGTAAGGCGCAGGCTCCGGTATTCGAGGTGCTCAAGACTTCATGGCGGCCTTTGCTGTTGTGCATCGGCGCAAACACCTTGGGCATCGCCGGTGTGTATTTCACTAACACCTTCATGATTGCGTACACCACTCAGCAACTGGGCCTGCCACGGTCGCTGATTCTGGAGTGCTTGTTTGTGGTGGCGATCATCCAGTTCTGCATTCAGCCCATCGCCGCATGGGTTGCGGAGAAAATCGGTGCCACGCGCTTCCTGTGCGGCGTGACGATACTGGCGATGGCCTCACCGTATCCGATGTTCATTCTGGTCAGCAGCGGTCAGGCACCGTTGATCATTCTCGGAATCGCCCTGGCGGTGGTCTGTATGGCGTCGTTTTATGCGGTGATCGCCGGTTACGTCAGTGGCATGTTTGAAACCCGGGTTCGCTACACAGCGATCTCCCTGGCGTATCAGGTGTGCGGCGCCCTGGCAGGCGGTCTTACTCCGTTGATCGGCACCTGGCTGGCGCATTCCTATCCCGGCCAATGGTGGCCGATGGCACTGTTCTACAGCCTGATTGCGGGCACCTCGCTGATCTGTGTATTGGCACTCGCCAAGCGACATGCCACAGCATTCGAACTGGAAACTGCTCGCGAAGCCTGATTGCCGCGACCTACTGAATGAGGAACATCCCATGCTCAGTTTTTTTCATCCTGAACAGCTTCTGCATTTCCCGAAGAGCTATTACTCCCGTGGGCAAATGCGCACGCCACAGGAAGTCCCACAACGAGCCCGGAATTTGCTGCAAGCGGTTCAGGGCCTGGCGTTCGATATTCGGCAACCGGCTGATTTCGGCCTCGATCCTTTGCTGGCGGTCCACAGCGATGCTTATCTGACGTTCTTGAAAAGCGCGCATACAGAGTGGAAGAAGATGCCCGAGGACTGGGGCGATGAAGTGATGTCGAATATCTTCGTTCGCGAGCCCAATGCTCTGCGCGGCATTCTCGCTCAGGCTGCCCGTTATCTGGCAGATGGCAGTTGCCCGGTGGGCGAAAGCACCTGGCGTTCCGCTTACTGGTCTGCTCAAAGTGCGGTTGCGGCGGCCAAAGCCGTGCTCGACGGGGAACCAGCGGCGTATGCGCTGTGCCGTCCACCCGGACACCACGCCCGCAAAGAAGCTGCCGGTGGTTTTTGCTACCTCAACAGCGCGGCAGTGGCTGCTCAGGTTTTACGCGATGGCTTCGAGCGGGTCGCCGTGCTGGACACTGACATGCACCACGGTCAGGGGATTCAGGAAATATTTTACGATCGCGATGATGTGTTGTATGTCTCCATTCATGGCGATCCGGAGAACTTTTACCCTGGCGTTGCCGGGTTCGAAGACGAGCAGGGCGCAGGCGCTGGAGTGGGTTGCAACGTGAACTTCCCGATGCCCCATGGTTCGCCTGAGTCGGTGTTCATGGACAAACTTGAGCAGGCGCTGGACGCCGTCAAATCTTTTGACGCGCAGGTGCTGGTGTTGTCCCTGGGCTTCGATATTTACGAGCATGACCCACAGAGTCAGGTGGCCGTGACCCGTGAAGGATTCGCGAAACTCGGTGAGCGGATTCGCAGCCTGGGCTTGCCATGCGTGATCGTGCAGGAAGGCGGTTACCACCTGGAAACACTGGTCAGAAATGCCCATGCGTTTTTTGATGGGGCACAGGTCTGGAAGGATGCAGTGCGCAAGGCCTGAGAGTCCGGTTTATACGGTTTCTGTAGGAGCTGCCGAAGGCTGCGAAAGCGGTGTGTCAGTAAAATTGCTTCGCAGCCTTCGGCAGCTCCTACAGACTGCGCAGGGCAATGGACATTTCACCGCTTCTGCAACCACCCCAGAAAACTGCCTTTCTTGATGGCTGCCGGTTTCTCGGTCAGCAATGACTGGCTGCTGTGTTGGCGCACGGCCTGAAGTTTTTTCAGGGCGTTCTTGATCTGGCCTTCACGTTCCATGGTTTCCCGGGCCATGCTCTTGTCGATGCTGTACACCACGCATGAGGTAAGAGCCGTGAAGCGTGCTTCGGACGGCGTATCGTCAAGGACGCTCTGTTCGCCCATCACTTCGCTTGGGCCCATGCGCCCGGCTTCGATGAAGGCCTTGCCGTCGGACACTTCGGCCGACACAACGCCGGTGGCGATCACCAGCAGGCTGTCGGTCACTTCATTGGCTTCGATGATCACCTGGCCTGCGGCGTACTCCCTGGCGGACATGCTCTGCGCCAGGTGGTTTTTCTCTTCGATGTTCAGTGCGCGGAATACCTTCACTTCGTCCAGCAGGGTCCGGGCGCGGGATACCGGTTCTGCCACCACGTCGGACTGCCAGGCAATGCCTGCTGCTTCAAGGTGACGGTAAGCGAGGTCGAACAGCAGGTTGCGGACTTCGCTCTTCTTGTCCAGATCCTTGATGAAACCGGTGACGGTATATTCGATGGTGGTAGGGCTGGCTTCCTTGACCACCGCACGGGCCTTGGGGAATGGCAGCAGGGCGCTGCTGCCTTGTAGCGCGCGGTCCAGTGCATCCAATACGCGGCGCGGGCGAATGTGGGGCGAGACCATGATGTTGATCGATACCCCGAACATGTCCTTGGGCCGACTCAGATTGACGATTTTGGCTTTGGCGGCCACCGAGTTCGGGATGACCGCCGTGCTGCCGGTGCCGGTCAGCAAGTGAGTAGCACGCCAGTCGATATCGACGACTTTGCCTTCTACGCCGTCAATGCTGATTGAGTCGTCGACCTGATAGGGCTTGGTGGTGTTGAGGATGATCCCTGAGAACACGTCGGCCAACGTGCTCTGCAACGCCAGACCGACCACGATGGCCATTGCTCCGGAAGTCGCCAGCAAGCCTTTGACGGGAAGCTGCATCACATAACCGGCGGCAGCCACGATAGCGATCAGAAAGATCACGGCACCGATCACTTCCTGCAGCAAGCGACCGCTGTGACCGATGCGGCGCATCAGCAGCGTGCCAATGATTTCAGTCAGGGTCCTCGCCGCCAGAATCCACCAGACGATTTCCAGTGCGGTGGCCGCCAGATGCCGGGCGCTGTCTTCTTCCCAGGGGGCGCTGTCCAGTGGGCTGAGGCCCGCGCTGATGATCACCACGCTATAAACCAGAAACAACGCCAGCCGAGCCGCAACTTTCTGCAATCGATAGGGGTACGGCACCAGGTTCCAACTGACCAGATCCAGCAGGACCAGCAACAGGCTGCAGATCAGCGGATAGCTTTGAATAAATGCGGGCATGATCTGATCCTGTAGGAAGTCGGTGCAGCGATGGGAATACAGTCAGCGCAGATTAAGCGCATGCATTGGGCGGATAAAGCTGGTAGAAAGCGTTGGACTGTCAACCGGTGAGCGACAATGAACCCTTTCGAAGATATGCGCATATTTACCCAAGTGATGGAATCCGGGAGTTTCACTGTTGCCGCCGAACAGTTAGGGCTTTCCAAGCAATTCATCAGCCGGCGCCTCATTCAACTCGAAGAGCGTCTCGGCGTGCGCTTGCTCAACCGTTCAACCCGCCGGCTGGACGTCACACCGTTGGGCCAGGCCTATTACGAATCGGCGTTGCGGTTGGTGGCGGATCTTGAACAGGCCGAGCAGAGCATAGCCGGGCAGAACACTCAACCGCGGGGCACCATTCGTATTACTGCGCCGTTGTCGTTCGCCGTCGAACATCTGGGGCCGTTGTTGCCGGTTTTCCTGCAACGCTTTCCCGAGGTGTCAGTAGAAGTGGACCTGAGTGATCGCGCCGTGGATTTGCTGGGGGAGGGGTACGACCTGGCGCTGCGCATCGGTGTACTGGAAGACTCGACGCTGATTGCCCGTCACATTGCCAATATCGAGCGGGTGTTCTGTTGCAGTCCAGACTACCTTGAACGACACGGCGCCCCTGCCGAGCCGGAAGAGCTCAAGCATCATGATTGTTTGCCTTATGGCCATAGCCGTCAGGTGCAGTGGCGCTTTGAGCGAAATGGCAAGCCCTTGGCGGTCAGCCTGTGCGGACGCATGCGCTCCAATAATGGCGAGCTGTTGCGCGATGCTGCCATTGGCGGGTTGGGGATCACCTATCTGCCGCTGTTCATTGTCGGCGCGGCGCTGGAAGACGGGCGTCTGGTCCGCGTGTTGAACGAGTTCCGCACGCCATCACTGGCGTTGTCGGCGGTCTACCCGCAACATCGTCAGGGCTCGCGTCCGGTGCAAGCGTTAATTGAGTTCCTGAAAGAACATCTGGTTCAGTGCCCGGCACTGGTATCGCCTGACTGAACGAATCAAGCCCGGCATGAGTTCAGCGCTGCCGCGATCAACTCACGACCAGCAACTGCCCCGTCGCCATATCGTCAGGTCGTCGCGCTGTCGCGCAACAACACAGGATCTGTAGGAGCTGCCGAAGGCTGCGATGGCGGTATGTCAGGAGAAATGCTTCGCAGCCTTCGGCAGCTCCTACAGAAAATGTATTTCAAGCCAGTATTTTGCCGTTGTTTGATGAGAGCGCACGAGCACCGCCAGGCCGCGATAGCGGTTTATCAGAAAGGCCGCCATCGCTGCCTCACGGTGCTCGTGAGCTCCTTCAGAGAAAAGATTTATTCAGTAGCGATATATCGTCCGACAAGAGCCCGGTCGCGGATGTCTGGTTTTGCCGATAGAGTAGGTTGAACCTGTTACCCGCCCCGAGCTGAAGGAATCAACTTGAGCGCCCCCGCAATCGCCCATTTGCATACCGAAAAATTCTCCGCCACGCGGGTGGTGGATGCACGCCCGGATCCTGAGAAGATCATTGATATTCCCTGCCTCGATGCCTTTTCGATCATCGTCCAGCTCGAGGATTTTGCCGAGCATCGGTTATGGCGCGGCCGACGTTTGAGTTATGCCGGTGGTTATCGTCAAGGCAGTGTTTCCTTGCCATTCATGGGGGATGAGTTGCGCTGCCAGCATCGCGCCTCTTATGACAATCTGCGCTTCAACATTCCGCGACAGACCTTCGACGAATACCAGCGTGAAAATGGCGGGCGGATCATCAGTGGATTCCGCTACGAACAGGGTGCTCAGGATCCGGTGCTGTACCACCTGGCGCAGGCGATGCTGCCCGCGCTACGCAATCCGGCAGCCGCCAATCAGTTGTTCATTGATCACATCCTGTTGGCGATGTGCGCGCATTCGGTCACTCAATACGGGCGCGTTGCCTCTATGACCGGAAAATTCACTACCACGCTGACGCCGATGCAGGAGCGTCTGGCCAAGGAAATGATCGCCAGCAATCTGGGCAACGATCTTTCTGTGGAGCGGATTGCTCGGGAGTGTTCGCTGAGTCGCAGTCACTTCTCTCGCGCGTTCAAACAGGCCACGGGCGTTGCGCCGCACACCTGGTTGCTGCAGATGCGCGTCGAGAAGGCCAAGGAGTTGTTGATAGCCCAGCCTGGACGGTCGCTGGTCGAGATTGCCCAGGCGTGCGGGTTTTCAGACCAGCCGCACCTGACCCGGGTTTTCACGCGGCTGGTGGGAGTGACGCCCAGTACATGGCGTGCGGCTCAGCGTGGGGCGCTGATTGTTCTGGGTTGAAGAGCTTGTCTGAGCTGCTCACTCGATAGCCATGATGAAGAGGAGGCTGTCGTCCAGCAGCCCACAGCTATCAGGTTCGACGCCAGTCCTGTGGGAGCGGTGCTTGCCCGCGATAAAGCTGGACGCAATTCACTTTAAATCGGGTCCAGCCTTATCGCGGGCAAGCACCGCTCCCACAGGTTGGCGCTCCACTTCATCCGGGAAGGAGGTATTTCAGGCTGCGCAAAGGCGCCGAATCCAATGGCCTCTTCGCGAATGAATTCGCTCCCACCGGGATCAACGCTTGCAGGCCAGCATAGAATCTCCCACACAGGGGATAGCCTTCCAATTCGTACTCAGGCGTCTTTCACGCCGTCCGCCGCGCCACCAACCTCGCAAGCCACAGGCACAACCCGAAGGCAATCAATGCCATTGCGGTCAGCACATGGATCATCGCTTCGCTGCCCAGCTGCGAGATCACATAACCGCAGGCGATGGGCGCTATGGCCTGGGCCAGTAATGCCGGGCGTGCCATTTTGCCGGACACCACCGCGTAATCGCTTTGATGCACCACCACCAACGGCAAAGTGCTTTTCACAATGGCGCGCAAGCCGTTGCCTGCGCCGTAACACACCAGACCCCACGCCACGAGGCTCGGTGCGAAGTCCACCAGCAGCAATCCCAAAGCCGTAAAACCGCTGGACAACAGCGCTGTGAACATCGGCGCCTTGCGTTTGAACATCAGGTCGATGACCCGGCATAGCACCTGAGCCGGGCCGATCATCGCTGCCAGTGCAATGGCTGATGCGAGGCTGTGCCCGCGGGCTTGCAGGATGGTGAGGATCACAATGGAGAGACAGGTCATCAACGCTGCGGCAATGGCGAAGAGCGCCGTCATGGACCAGTAAATAGAGGAGGCGAGCGGCGTGCCGCTGCCTTGGCTGGCATGTCCGGATGCTGCAACCGGCACATGGGCGTCCAGCGCATAACGGTATAGCGGATAGAGCACAAACAAAACAACGGTGCCGAACACCCCACAGGTCATTCGCCAGCCCATGAGGTGATCCATCACCGCCAGCAACGGCCAGATGACGGTGGTGCAAAACCCTGAAATCAACGTGATGCCGACAATGATCGGCCGTGCTTCCAGCCCATAGGTGGAGCCCAGTGACGTGAACAGCGCATCGTAAAGTCCGCTGGCCATGGCGACGCCGATGATGACCCAGGCCAGCAGAAAGACGGGTAATGAGGGTGCCAGCGCCATCATCCACAGGCCCGCTGCGAGGATCAGACCATGGGCGGCCAGCACTCTGCGCCCGCCGATGCGGGCAATCAATCGTCCGCACAAGGGCGATAACAGGCTGGCCACCAGCAAACCGATGGATGCGCCGCCCAGAACCCATTGATGAGGCCAGCCCGTGTCGGCAGCGATAGGATCGGCCAGCACGCCGAGCAGATAGAACGATCCGCCCCAGGACAATATTTGCAGCAGCCCTTGCAGGGCTATTTTTCCCTTGCCGGGGCGGCGGGGCAGTGCAGCGGTATTCAATCGAAGTCCTTAGCGTCAAGCGGTGAGTACGCCAACAGCAGGGCCGAATCCTAGCAGTTTCAAACCGCTCAATGACAGCCGTTCAGGCCCTCAGCGCAAACTCCACGACACCCCTACATAAACTCCAAGACCTTCGCCTGGCGTGGAGCGTGCCGCGTCCAGTCCTCGGTCGTCATAGCCCGGCGTGACAGTGGCGGCGTAATGTTTGTTGGTCAGGTTGCGCATGTCGACCCAGGTCTGCCAGTCGTTCTTCGGGGCGTTGTAACCTACTGTCGCCCCGAACAGCGCGTAAGGATCAGCGTAGTAGCTGTTGGCGTAGTCCACGGCGGTTTTTGACACCAACTGGGTGTTGAAGGCAGCAAAGAAGCCTTTTGGCCAGTCGTAACGCAGTTCGCCCTGGTAGTAATGCATTGGCAGGCCCGGCAGACGGTTATCGCCGAAGCGATCATCGTCGCGGTAGTGGAAATCACTGAAGGTATAAGCCTGACGCAAGCTCAGTTCGCCTCCTTCGTGGGACCACAGTTTGCTCTGCAGGCTGGCTTCCACGCCCTGGTGAATGGTAGGGCTGGCGTTGAGCTCGTAAGGCGTGGTGGCGTTGGCATCCGGCAGCACCGAAAGCAGTTCGTGACGGACTTGCGCGTAATACCACGCCAGGCTCCATTCGCCGAGTGTGCTGTCGCCGCGGCCGCCAATTTCCAAGGTGGTAGCGGTCTGATTGTGTAGCTTGACCGGATCACGCTGGGCACCGGTGGCAACTCCGCTGCCCGCCGGGAATCGCTGGTCAGCGCTGTAGATCAGCGACCACGGATGCGGGCCTTCCACCGAGCGGCTGAGATTGGCGAACACCTGCATGTCAGGCGTCAACTGATAGCGCATGCCCAGTCTTGGCGCGTAGTCCCAGTCGCCCATGCTGGTTTTGCCACCGCCATCAGGGTAGGTCACGGCACTCTCACGGCGGGTGTAGATCGCTGCGAGGCCCGTGGTCAGCCACAGGTCGTCTGCGATCTCCAGATCATTGCCGACGTGCAGAACGGTGTCCGAGCCTTGGTAGGTGAAGTCACGAATGCGGGTGCCCGGCGCATACCCGGCGGTGTTGCCGGTCGGGATACGCACGAACTCGCTGGCGCCGGAGTTGGGCAAGTGCTTGGTGACGCGCAGCCCCAACGTGCTGTTGCTTTCCAGACCCCACAGGGTGTCACGGCGCTTGTAGTCGAAGGTGCCGCTGACATCTGTATAGGCCACTCTGAGGCGGTTAGGCCCTTCGCGCAGGTCCATGGGGTAATCGTGGTAGGCGAGGCCGGTCTCGATGCTTGAATCGTCGTCGATGTACCAGGTGGTTTTGTTTCCGATAAACGTGCTCCCCGGCTGGTCGCGATTATAGTCCCGCGATTCATAAGTGGGGTTGGCGGCGCGTGGGTCGTGCTCGATGGAGTTCTTGGTGACCCGCCCGGCAAGTTCGTTATCGGTCTCGCGATGGCGGAAATAGAACCGGGTTTCCAGATTCGGATTGAAGCGATACCCGAAGTTGGCGATGACACCCTGGCTTTCGCTGGACGTGTGGTCTTGATAGCCATCGGAGCGCGCATCGGTCATCGCCACGTAATAGTCGAAGTCGCCCAGTACTTGCCCGGAGCTGATCTGCCGCTGTTGGTAGCCGTGGCTGCCGGTTACGTAGCGTACTTGCAGCAGTGGAGCGTCGTGGCCAGTGTGGCTGACGTAGTTGATGGCACCGCCCAACGCCAGAGCGCCCCGGTCAAAACCGTTCGCGCCGCGTAGCACTTCCACGTGGTCGAGCCACAGCGGCTCGAGTAACTCGTAGGGCGTACCGCCAGGGCCGGTGAGCGGCAGGCCATCGAGCATTGTGTACAGGCCGGAGGCGTGGGCACCCGGTGCGCGGTTGATACCCGAGCCGCGTATGGAGATTTTTACTCCTTCGTTGCCCGCAGACTGGGCATAGACCCCAGGCTGATACGCCAACACATCCTGATTGCTGGCCACGCGGCCCTGTAGTGGTTGACGCAGGTCGATGACGTTGCTGCCGCCGGGCACCTTGGCCAGTTGTTCCTTCGCGTCTTCGACTGACTGGTCCTCGCCGCCTCGCTCCTGATCACGGATCAGCACCTGGCCCAGTTCCACTTCCTGAGCCTCGGCCAGCGCCGGACAGACAAGGGCCAGGCCCAACAGCGCAGTGGGCAGGGATTTCGGCGAAAGCATTAAAGGCTCCAAACATAGAAAACAGGCAATGAAGCTTGCGACGTATGAAAGAACGAAAGAAGCACACGGCAATTTTGTTTTTTGTATGAACATAGACCTGTAGGAGCGCACGAGCACCGCGAGGCCGCGATAGCGGTGTGTCAGACATACCGCCATTGCTGCCTAGCGGTGCTCGTGAACTACAGAACAGCATTCCAAATCAGGGCGGGCATTTTATTTGATAGGGGCGAATTCATTCGAAGAGGGCTCGGTACATTCAAAGCATCTTTGTTGGCATGAACGCCGCCTGCCTGATTTTCAAATATGTGTAACCATCCCAGACCTTCCGCTCATAACAAGCAGCGGTTCATGTGCACTTTTCAAGGGGAGTCTGGATGCAAGGGATATTAATTTCAGAATTCATCACGCGCTGGCAAGCGCTAGACCTCGGCGCAGAGGTCGCTTCCCCTTGGGCTGTCACAGAGCAGTGCGAGCATTTTGTTCGCAGGATCCTGCTGACGCTTGGACCCGAATACGAGCGCCAGGGCAATATCGCTATCCATAAAACGGCGCAGGTCGAAGACGGCGCAGTACTCAAAGGGGCGATCGTCATCGGGCCAAACTGTTTTATCGCCGCAGGTGCCTATTTACGCGGCGGCGTGTTTCTTGGCAGCGATTGTATTGTCGGTCCCAGCTGCGAATTGAAAAGCAGCTTCATGCTTGACCGCAGCAAACTTGCCCACTTCAATTTCGTGGGCGACTCATTATTGGGCCAGGACGTGAACATCGAGGCCGGCGCGGTCATCGCGAACTATCGCAATGAATTTGCCGGGGCGAATATCCGGATTCTGCACGGCGATACGATCATCGAAACCGGCGTTGCGAAATTTGGCGCTTTGGTGGGTGACGGTACGAGGATCGGTGCCAATGCGGTGGTGGCGCCGGGTGCCTTGCTAGAGCAGGGTAGTGTTGTGCCAAGGCTGGGTCTTGTTGATCAATACCCCGGCTCATCCTGAATGCGTCGGCAGGGATCGGGTGCCGCTCGCCCCATGCACTTGTTCAGGAGTATCTTGCAGGGCGAGCCAACTCAACGCCGAAGTGTCATCAACCCATTTCTGGAGCACCCATGAGCGCTATCGAATACCGCAACCTTGGCCGTCACGGCGTCAAGGTCTCGCCACTGACCCTGGGCACCATGATGTTCGGTGAGCAGACCGATGATGCGGTCGCAAAGCGCATTGTCGACAAGGCATTTGAACAGGGCATCAATTTCATCGACACCGCCAATAACTACAACGGCGGCGTATCCGAAGAAGTGGTGGGCCGATTGATCGCCGAGCGTCGTTCGCACTGGGTCCTGGCCACCAAGTTCGGTAACCCCAATCCCGGTGGCTGTGCGCCGAATGATCGTGGTGCGTCACGGGCCAGCATCCTTCAGTCGGTGGAGTCCAGCCTCAAGCGTTTGAACACCGATTACATCGACCTGCTTTATCTGCATCGCGAAGATGACAGCGTGCCGGTGGAAGAAACCCTGCGGGCGCTGTCGGATCTGATCCGTGCGGGCAAGATCCGCTCCTATGGTTTGTCCAACCACCGTGGCTGGAAACTCGCAGAATTCAGCCGTACTGCCGATCTGCTGGGCATCGAGCGTCCTGCCGCTACTCAACCGCTGTACAACCTGGCTAACCGTCAGATTGAAGTTGAGCACTTGCCCGCTGCCGAGTACTACGGGATTGGCGTGGTGTCGTACAGCCCGCTGGCACGGGGTGTATTGACCGCCAAGTACGATCCGACCCATCCGCCTGCCGAGGGAACCCGTGCCGGGCGCAACGACCCACGCCTGCAACAGACTGAATGGCGTGCCGAGTCGTTGAATCTGGCCCAGCGGGTCAAGGACCACGCGGCAGCGCGGGGCATTACGCCGGGTCAGTTCGCGTTGGCCTGGGTGCTTAACAACAAGCTGGTTACGTCTGCCATCGCAGGCCCGCGTACCGAAGAGCAGTGGAACGACTACGTGCCCGCGTTGAACTATGTGTTCACGGCCGAAGACGAGGCGTTCGTGAATGATCTGGTGGTCACCGGGCATTCTTCCACACCGGGCTATAACGACCCGAGCCACCCGTTTCTCGGGCGCCAATCGAGGGTTTGACGATGGCTTTCCAGCGCCTGTATGGCGGGCAAGCACCGCATACAGGTTGGTCAAGATTTCAGGCTCATTTTGGACCCGAGGGACCGAATTCATTCGGGACAATACCCAGGTTGGGAATGTACCGGCCCTTCGCGAATGAATGGGCTCTCATCAAGCAACATGTAACCTACTGAATTGGGATGTATTTTCTGTAGGAGCTGCCGAAGGCTGCGATCGCGGTGTGTCAGGATGAATGCTTCGCAGCCTTCGGAAGCTCCTACAGGTCCTATGTTCGCCGCGAGACAGCGCGGTGCCATAGACACCGATGCAGCTCCCACGGGAACTGTGTTTGCATGTTACCCAGGCGAAGCCAAGCTCCTACCGATCGCATTCCCCCTGCCTGACGCCTTCTCTCCTTGAAAAATCCAGCTGTAACGGACTGTTTGCAGGCCTCGCCCTTGCGTCCGGCATAAAGCGCCGGTATACAGCGCCCACAAAGGAGCTTTCATGGTTATGTCTTATCGAGCGTCTGAGTCACCCGTGCCGAGGTTTTCGCCAAACCTATTGAGAGTTGGCGTGTTGATGGCCTGTGGCGTGGGCAATGGTTGGCTGGCGGGTGCCGTGTGGGCCGATGACGGGATAGCCGTAAGCAACAGCGTGCAGCTTGACGCGATCACGGTTAACGGCGAGCAAGACGCTGGCTATCAGGCCAGTGAGGCCGCTGTCGGGGGCTTTTCTTCGGCGCCATTACTGGACACGCCTGCGTCCATTGCCGTGATCACCGAACAGCGACTCAAGGATCAGCAGGCACGCCTGCTCAGCGAAGTGCTGCGCAACGACGCTTCCGTTGGCGAGAGCTATGCGCCAGTGGGTTACTACGAAAACTTTGTGGTGCGCGGTTTCGCCCTCAACTCGGCCAGCAGCTACAAGATCAACGGCCGGACCATCACCGGCGAGCAGAACGTTGCGCTGGAAAACAAGCAGCAGATTGAGTTGCTCAAGGGCTTGTCGGGCCTGCAAAGCGGCGTATCCGAGCCCGGTGGGCTGGTCAACTACGTGAGCAAGCGTCCTGAAAATGTACGCTCCGTCACGGTATCCACCAACGAGCAGGGCGAGCGTTATCTGGCTACGGATCTGGGCGGCTGGTTCGGCAGCGAACGGCAGTTCGGTATTCGTACCAATCTGGCACATGAGGACATTCGGTCTTACGTGGACCACGCCGACGGCAAACGTGATTTCGCCTCACTGGCAATCGACTGGAACATCAGCCCCGACAGTCTCTTGCAGTTGAACGCCGAGTACCAGAATCGCGAACAGCGTTCCGTACCGGGTTACCAGTTGCTGGGCGGCACCAGGGTCCCCCACAACCCGAATCCCCGTGATCTGCTGGGCTACCAGAGCTGGTCCAACCCAGTGGGCATTGAGTCGCTGAACCTTGACGGGTTGTATGAGTACCGCTTCAACGATTCCTGGAAAGCCAGCTTCAGCGCTTCCCGCAGCCGTGTGGTGATCGACGATTACAGCACCTTCGCCTGGGGATGTTATGGCTCGGCCAGTTGCGCAGGCGTGAATGTGGCGAACTATTTCAGCCCCGAGGGTGAGTACGATATCTCGGACTACCGCAGCCCTGACGACACCCGCCGCAATGACGAAGCTCAGGCCGCGATCAAAGGGCAGTTCGACACCGGAATCCTCAAGCATGACCTGACGTTCGGGACCACAGCATTCCGTCGTCTGGTGGATCGCCGTGATTCGCTCAATGAGTTCATTGGCACTGGTGTGATCGGCAACACGCCGGATACTTTCGAGCCATTTTCGGGGGAGGCGGGCCACACGTACCGTCACCTCGACAGCCGCCAATACGGCCTTTTTGCAACTGACCGGATCAGCTTCAACGAACAGTGGCAGACCGTGCTGGGCGGGCGGCAGGTTCGCCTTGACGAAAAAACCTATGACGAGGCCGGCGCTACCACCCGGCATACCCAGCGGGCGGAGTTTCTGCCTCAGGCCGCGCTGATTTACAAACCGCGTCCGGACACTTCGCTGTACATCAGTTACAGCAAAGGCTTGTCACTGGGAGGCGAAGCGTCATGGTTCAGCACCAACGCCGATGAGATTCTGCCGCCGACCACATCCCGGCAAATCGAGTTGGGGGTCAAGCACGACTGGCAACTCTTGAGTCTGACCGCTGCGCTGTTTCAGATCACTCAGGACTACCAGTACAACCGTCCCAACGATGATGGGACCTTGACCTACATTCAGCAGGGCAAGCAGAAAAATACCGGTCTGGAGCTGTCGGCCAATGGCCGCGTGACCTCGAATCTGCAAGTATCGGCCAGCGTCGCCGCAATTCGCGCACGCGTCTCCGGCAGCGGCACCGAGGAGTACGACGGTCATCAGGCAATCAACGTGCCTAAATTGCGCGCTGCGCTGCACGGTGACTACAGCATTCCTGGCTTCAACGGCCTGGCCTTGCTCGGTGGTGTGCAGTACAGCGGCAGCAAGTACGCCAACCGACAAGGCAGCGTCAAGGTTGACGACTATGCGGTGTTTGATATGGGCGGCCGCTATAGCACGAGGGTCGAGGGCTATGACACGGTGCTGCGTCTAACGGTCGATAACCTGTTCGATAAGCGTTACTGGCGTGACGTGGGCGAGTCTGCGGGCGACGGCTATTTGTTCCCCGGCGCGCCGCGTACTGCGCGAGTGTCAGCCACTGTGAATTTCTGAGGTCAAGCATGGGCAAGTTCTTTATCAGTGGCACGCTGGCGCTATGCGCTGCACTCGCCGGGTGTCAGCAACGTCCTCCGGCCAATGATCAACTGGATGCGGTGCTTTGGACGCAAACGTCCATCGAGCACGAGTTGATTTACCGGCAGGTGTTCGACGGTGCCACGCGGCAACTCGACGTCGCGCTGGCTGATCCGACCTGGGATGCCTTGCCGCAAGCACCCCGCAACCTCATCGGTTTGCCACCAGCGGTGATCGTCGATATCGACGAAACCCTGCTGGATAACATTCCGCTTAATGCGCGGGATATTCGCAACGATCAGGTTTACTCCTATGATCGCTGGAACGTCTGGGTGGATCAGGCCAAGGCCCAGGATTTGCCGGGTGCAGTGGGTTTCCTGCAGGCCGCTGCTCAGCGTGGCGTGAAGGTGTATTACCTGACCAACCGTGAGCATTCACAAGTCGCGGCCACCGTGAAAAACCTGCGCCTTCGCGGCTTTCCAGTGAACGACGCGCAGCAGGTACTGGCGGCGGCAACGCCCACTGGTGGTTGTGAAAAGGACGGCTATGGCAAGACCTGCCGCCGCCAATGGGTTGCCAGCCATGCACGGGTATTGATGCTGGTGGGGGATTCTTTTGGCGATTTCATCCAGGCCGACAGCAATAACCTGGCTGCACAGCGCAAGGCAGCCGCTCCGTATCTGGCCTGGTTGGGACAGCGCTGGTTCCTGCTGCCTAATCCGACCTATGGCAAATGGTACAGCGCACCTTACGGTGATCAGGAAGACCTGCCCATGACGCGCAAACGCGAGCTCAAACAACAGGCGCTGGATCTCCAGCAATAACACCAACGCTAATGTTTTCCACGCTGGCGCTTTTCGCCAGCGGGCCGAGGGGCAAACCATGTCAACGCTGGAAATAATCGCGGTGCTCATCAACATCATCGGCGTATGGCTCACCACCCAGCGGATTCGTTGGTGCTGGCCGGTGAGTGTGGTGGCGGTGTTGTTGTATGCGTGGATCTTCTACGACGCAAAGCTCTATTCGGACATGTTGCTGCAGGTGATTTTCGCCTTCCTTCAAGGCTACGGCTGGTGGTGCTGGAGTCAGGGAGGGCTGGACAACGGCAAAGTGCATGTGGCGCGCCTGCCGCTGCACACGGCTGTGTTGAACCTGATCGTCGGTGCATTGGCCGCCGTGCTTCTCGGGAGTCTGATGGCGCACTTTACCGACGCCGTCGTGCCGTGGCTGGATGCGTCGCTGACAGCCTTCAGCCTCGTCGCCAGCGTCTGGGCTGCACGCAAGTACGTCGCGAGCTGGTGGTTGTGGATCGTGCTCGACTGCGTCTACGTTGGCATGTACCTGCACCGTGACCTGGATCTGACTGCCGGGTTGTACGCAGGGTTTGTGGTATTGGCGTTCTACGGCTACCGCGCCTGGCGGCGTGATTTGTTGAGTCAGGAAGCGCACCGCAAAGGATTGAGCGCAGCGATTTAGACCAGCAAATGCGGCTCCGACGACCATGGCACCGCGCTGTCGCATAGTAAAATTGGACTTGTAGGAGCTGCCGAAGGCTGCGATGGCGGTGTGTCAGGATAAAAGCTTCGCAGCCCTCGGTCGGCAGCTCCTACCGTCGCGCAGATCATGAAAAAGTGTAGGCAGCAGTTCATGGGCAGGGGTTAACAGTCGTCCAGATGGCGTGTGAGGTTGCATAGGGAATGGTGGTCCCCGCGATCATTCCGCCACCGTACTCACGCTTATCGGTTTCTTTGACGTAAACGCCGTCTTTTCCCTTGAATACCGGCTGATTGCGACTCATCAGATAGTCGAAGAACTTTATCTTCAACGGCATGTTCAATTGGCCGCCTGGCGTGATCGGTGCGAGCATGACGCCCATTTGATCGGTGAACACCACAAAGACTTCCTGTGCATCGCGGCCTTCAACGGTCTTCGCACAATTGATCTGTTCGCTTTTCAACTTCAGGGCCTGTTTGTAAGTTTTTCCCTCATACAGGCTCAGAATCAAACCCTGTCGGGTCAATACGCCCAAGCCTTTGGTGACCGTGCACGCGGGGTTGCTGCCATAAGGGTAGAGGCACCAGTTCGTTTCGGTTATGCCTTGTATATCGCTCGGCGAAAGCTTGAGGTCATGTTCGATTTTTGCCTTGGCCTCCGGGGTTTCATACGGGATCATGACGCAGCCCCCGACAAATACCGCTGCTATCAGTGATAAACACTTCAAGCCACTGCTGATGGTTTTGTTGAGTGTAACCTGCATCGTGTGCCTCCCAGGGTCGTTAAAAAAACGCAACGATATCAGGAGGTCGCGCAGCTGGGCCTTTTTTTGGTCAGATCGGGTTGAAGATGCAGGTCGCATATTTCCTGGGTCTTAGCCTTGCGGCACCCTGACGCCCGTCTGACTTGCAAACAATTGGGCGAGATGACTTTCACCCGGGGATGATGCCGCGTGTGATGCGCTACGCCCATTGATCGTCTAGCATGCGGTCCCGAAAACAATGAGCGCATCCATGCAGAAGTTGCTGAACGAGATACTCGACGAAGTACGTCCCTTGATCGGAATGGGAAAAGTCGCCAACTATATTCCGGCGCTGGGTGAAGTGCCTGCGAATCAATTGGGCATTGCCGTGTATGGCAACGACGGTGAGTTGTATTGCGCAGGCGATGCCGAGACGCGTTTCTCTATCCAGAGTATTTCCAAGGTCTTCAGCCTGGTGCAGGCCATCGGGCATTCCGGTGAGGATATCTGGCAGCGGTTGGGCCATGAGCCCTCCGGGCAGCCGTTCAATTCCCTGGTGCAGCTGGAGTTCGAGCGAGGTCGGCCGCGTAATCCATTCATCAACGCCGGGGCGTTGGTGATCTGTGACATCAACCAGTCACGTTTCGCGGCACCCGCGTTGTCGATGCGTGACTTCGTGCGTCGTCTGTGTGGCAACCCCGAGATTATCTCCGACTCGAAAGTGGCCGAGTCCGAATACCAGCACCGCTCACGCAACGCAGCGGCGGCCTATCTGATGAAGTCGTTCGACAACTTCCACGGCGAAGTCGAGGCGGTCCTGCGCAGTTACTTTCATCACTGCGCCTTGAGCATGAGTTGCGTTGATCTGGCGCGTGCCTTTGGTTTCCTCGCCAATCAAGGCTATTGCGTGCACAGCGGTGAGCAAATCCTCAGTGCTCGACAGACCAAGCAACTCAACTCGATCATGGCCACCAGCGGGCTCTATGACGAAGCGGGCAATTTCGCTTATCGCGTGGGTTTGCCGGGCAAGAGCGGGGTAGGTGGCGGTATCGTGGCCGTAGTGCCGGGACGCTTCACGGTATGCGTCTGGTCCCCCGAGCTCAATGCTGCAGGCAACTCTCTCGCTGGCATGGCGGCATTGGAAAAGCTCAGTTCGCGCATTGAATGGTCGGTGTTCTGAAGGCGGGTTTGTCGCCATTCAGGAAATCTTCGAGCATTCACGCTTTTAAGCGGGTCTATTGAACTGGAATCAGCACCCATTCCGCTGATTCCGATTTCAGTAATGCCAGGAGAAGCATGCTTTTGAATCGATCATCGCTGCCGGTTTTCGGGTCTACGCTCGATATGTCTACTGTGCTCAAGCCCTTGCTGATAGCGTTCGGCGGCTTGTTGCTGGCTGCTTGCGGCACTCAGCGCAGTCAGCAGGCTCCAGAGCTGACGCCGGGGCAGGTCCGCGCGCAGATCGTGCGCCTGATGCCTGCCAAAACGCCGGACCGGGAAGGCTGGGCCGCTGACATTCAGACGGCGTTTACCGCGCAGGAATTGGAGCCCAGCACGGAAAACCTGTGTTCTGTACTGGCAGTCACCGAGCAGGAATCCACTTATCAGGTCGATCCGGCCGTACCGGGGATGGCGAGAATTGCTCGGGGTGAAATAGACCGCCGCGCCGCCCGATTGCACATTCCGCAGATGCTGATTAACCGTGCGCTGAAAATCCGCTCGCCTGACGGTAAAACCTATGCCGCGCGACTGGAAGCTGCACGTACCGAGAAGGACCTCAGCGCGATCTTTGATGATTTCATTGGCATGGTGCCTTTGGGGCAGACGCTGTTTGGCAGCTTGAACCCGGTACATACCGGCGGGCCTATGCAGGTGAGCATTGCCTTCGCAGAGAAGCAGGCCAAGGGTTATCCGTACCCGGTAGACGGTACAATTCGCCGCGAAGTATTCAGCCGACGTGGGGGCATGTATTTCGGGATCGCGCATTTGCTGGGCTACCCGGCAGATTATCCGCAATCGCTATACCGCTTCGCCGATTTCAATGCAGGCTGGTATGCCAGTCGCAATGCCGCTTTTCAAAGTGCTGTCAGCCGCGCAACGGGCGTTAAACTGGCGCTTGACGGTGACTTGATTCGCTACGACTCGACGTCACCCGGCGCCACCGAGCTGGCGATTCGCTCGCTGGGCAAACGTCTGGATATGAGCAACTCGGCGATTTTCAGCCAGCTCAAGCAGGGCGATACGCTGGATTTTCAGAAGACTGAAGTGTACGAGCGGGTCTTCGAACTCGCCGAGCAGGCCGCTGGCAAACCGCTGCCTCGGGCGATTCTGCCGGGCATCACGCTGCAAAGTCCGAAGATCACTCGCGACCTGACTACCGCGTGGTTTGCGGAAAGGGTTGATGATCGGCGCGAACGGTGCGTGCAGCGAGCAGGGCGCTAGGTTTGTTCTTGCCAGCTGACGTCGGTCAATCCAGAGCGTTCCGCGTGCTGCCTGAGCAGGATAATTTCTTCGGGGGGCGGAGACAGGCTGTGCAGGACGCCAATACCTGCGTGCAGGCAGGCATAGTACCAGGCGTCGGTGTCAGTCATTTGCGAGTCAATTTGTACGAACAGTTTTACTTGCCCGTGGATCCGGTAGCGGATCTCGAAGTGTCGGCTAACTGCCATAAAGCGCTCCATGGGTGATAGCGCTATGACACTAGTGGCTTTCTGATAGTTCAATTGTTGCGATTGCTGATTTTCTCCAGTGTGCTGGCGTCGTGGTTGCCGTCGAAGAACGTATCGAGCACACCTTGAAAGACTTTGCGTTGAGGTGCAGCGTTGGCGAACAGGGTCATGCTCGAATGCAGCTTCAGATCATCCGGGGACCCAAATATCTGCCGCGCCGTCCATTGTATGTGCGGTTCGATAATTTTCGCGCATTGCTCCAGACGTGCTCCCAGAAGCGGATGCGCAAGATAGGCCTGGGCTTCGTCCAGGCAGGTGATGGCATACCGACGGGCCATTTCGCTATGGCCCAGGCCGCTGATTTGCGGGAACACGTACCACATCCAGTGGCTCTGCTTGCGGCCAGCGCTCAACTCTTTGAGCACTTGTTCAAATACCGGGTCTTGCGCATCGACGAAACGCTGCAAATTGTAGGTGTCTTCCATGTCTTGGGTCCTCGGGGGCTTATGATGTGAGTCTAGTCGTTAGCATGCTCAGGAGCTTGTCGTGAAGCAAACACAGGACCTGTAAGAGCTACCGAAGGCTGCGATTGCGATGTGTCAGGATAAATGCTTCGCAGCCTTCGGCAGCTCCTACAGAAAATGCATTTCAATCCAGTAGTTTGCATGTTGTCTGATGCTGGTGAGCTACAACTGTCATCACCAGCAGATTTTCATTCCAGCCATTCAGAGCCCCACGCATGCCCGTTGTCAGTCGCTTTACCGCTTTTCTCGATCAGGCACGCCGTGCCATGGGGTTGGTCTGGACCACATCCCGAGGTTTGTCGATCGGCTTGATTGTCGCCACGTTGATGGCAGGTGTGTTGCCAGCGCTGGCTGCCTGGCTTGGCCAGCGTATCGTCGATGCCGTAGTGGCTGCCATGCAATTGCATGCGGCGGCGGGCGATGCGCCGTTGTGGCCGGTGTTGCGTTACGTGTTGCTGGAGGCAGGCGTGCTGGCGTTGCTGGCTGGCACTCAGCGGGCGCTGTCCGTGCAGCAATCGCTATTGCGTGTACAGCTGGGGCAGAAGGTTAATACGCTGATTCTGGAGAAGGCCCAGACCCTGTCACTGATCCAGTTCGAAGATTCCGAGTTTTACGACAAGCTGGTGCGGGTCCGTCGCGAGGCCTCGACCCGGCCTTTGGCGTTGGTAACCAAGTCTCTCGGATTAATCCAGAACCTGATTTCTCTGGTCAGCTTCGGTATTTTGCTGGTGCACTTTTCGCCGTGGGCGCTGTTGATTCTGGTAATCGGCGCACTGCCCGTGTTCTTTGCCGAGGCGCATTTCTCGGGTGATGCATTCCGACTGTTCACTCGTCGTGCCCCTGAAAGCCGTCAGCAGAATTACATCGAGACCCTGCTGTCCCACGAAACCTACATCAAGGAGGTCAAGCTGTTTGGCTTCGGACCCTTGCTGATGCAGCGTTATCGCGACACCTTCCAGCGGTTGTACGCCGAAGACCGTAAGCTCACCCTGCGCCGCGACGGCTGGGGCTTTCTGCTCGGTCTGTTGGGCACTAGCGCGTTCTATCTGGCCTACGCCTGGATCGTGATCGACGCGGTGCACGGGAAGATCACTCTGGGGCAGATGACCATGTACCTGGTGCTGTTCAAGCAGGGACAAAGCGCCGTCAGCAGCAGCCTCAGCGCAATCAGCGGTCTGTACGAAGACGGTTTGTATCTGGCCGATCTCTACGAATACCTCGGGCAACCCGTACCTGTGGAAACCGGCCATATCACCGAGGGTGTGCTGCCAGGCGATGGTCTGCGTTTTGAAAACGTGAGCTTCAGTTATCCCGGCTCCAGTCACATGACGCTGGAGAGCATCGACCTGCATTTGGCTCCGGGCCGCAGTGTGGCGCTGGTCGGCGAGAACGGCTCCGGTAAAACCACATTGATCAAATTGCTGACCCGCCTGTATCGGCCCAATCAGGGTCGCATCCTGCTCGACGGCAGCGACCTCAATGACTGGAACGAAGATGCATTGCGTCGGCGCATCGGGGTGATTTTTCAGGATTACATTCGCTACCAGTTCGTGGTTGGCGAAAACCTGGGGGTGGGGGATATCGACGCTTTTACTGAAGAAAATCGTTGGCGCGAAGCTGCCGGCCAGGGCATGGCGGCGGAGTTCATCGAGCGTCTGGACAAAGGCTACGCCACCCAATTGGGCAGGTGGTTCGCCGGAGGGCAGGAGCTGTCGGGCGGGCAATGGCAGAAAATCGCTTTGTCCCGGGCCTACATGCGCCGTAACGCCGATATTCTGATCCTGGATGAACCGACCGCTGCACTGGATGCCGGGGCGGAAGCGGCGGTGTTCGATCACTTCCGGGAATACGCCAAAGGGCGCATGACATTGCTGATTTCCCACCGTTTTTCTAGCGTGCGCAACGCTGAACATATCGTGGTGCTGGATCAGGGCAGGGTGCTGGAACGGGGTGATCATGCCAGCCTGGTGGCAGCGGGCGGCCGCTATGCCGAGTTGTTTGATTTGCAGGCGCGTGGGTATCGGTAAGTGATCGGCTCATCAGGTTGATTGCATCTCGCAGAATTGCGCAAAAAACCTGTGGGAGCGGTGCTTGCCCGCGATAAGGACGACATAGATAACAGGTCAATCGCATCTAGCCTTATCGCGAGCAAGCTCCGCTCCCACAAAGGTCTGAGCCAGCAGGCAGAAAAAGAGTCTGCCACACACGTAGTGCAGCGCATTAACCCATCAAGGCAACGGATCAAACTTCAGTGCGCTCAGGCTCTGCACTTTGTCTTCCCGAACCATCTTGTATTCGGTGTTCGGGCCGATCCAGCGTTCCCAGATGGCGTCGATTTCACCGGCGTCATCCATGGCTTTCAGTGATTCATTGACCTTGGCGAGGAAGGCAGGCTCATCCTTGCGCATGCCTGCACCTATCGGCTCAAGGGCCATGGGTTCTTTGGCAATGGCCAGTTCAATGCCGGACGCCTTGGCCTGATTGACCAGCTTGATGGCGGTCATGGTGTTGGTGACCAGGCCCAAGACCTTGTTCTGCTGCAACGCCATGTAGGCCGAGCCGGTGTCCTGGAAGGTCACGGGGATGGCTTCAGCAATCCGGATGGATTGCTCGGAAGTCGAGCCCTTGGTGGAGCTGATGCGTTTGCCCTTGAAGAACGCCTTGTCCTTGTCGGCATTGACCGCGTGAACCACCAGGGTTTCCTTGGCAATGTAGTACGGGTCGCTGAACTGGATCTGGTCAGCGCGGGTCTTGGTGTACGCCAGGTTGGCGAACAGCACGTCAACGCGGCCCATTTTCACTTCCGGGATCCGTGCTTCAACCGACATGGGCTTGAGCTCCAGCTTGACGCCGAGCTTCTTTGCCAGCGCAGTACACAGGTCCACATCCATGCCCACCAGCTCACGAGTTTTCGGATCCGGTGCGGAAAATGGCGGAACATCGGCGTACACGCCGCAGCTCAATGACTGCTTGGCCATGATGTCGCTCAGTTGATCGGCATGGGCGAGGGTGACTGCCAAGGGACTCAAGGCTACAGTGGCGAGCAAATGCTTGATAAGCATGGGAAACTCCAGAAATTCAGGATGAGTTGAGAGCAGGTCCAGCAGCAGTTTTTAAATCAGTGCGCCCGCAGGTCAGCGATGAAGCGCTGGGCACGAGGGTGTCGGGGTTGGCTGAAAAAACTTTCCGGGTCGCTTTTTTCAAGGATCTGCCCGGCGTCCATGAACCAGATGGTGTCAGCGACTTCGCGGGCGAAGTTCATCTCGTGGGTCACGCACATCATGGTCATGCCGTCTTTGGCCAGGCCTTTCATGACGCTCAGGACTTCGCCGACCATTTCCGGGTCCAGAGCGCTGGTCGGTTCATCGAACAGCATCACTGGTGGCTCCATGGCCAGGGCGCGGGCAATCGCCACGCGCTGCTGCTGGCCGCCGGACAGTTGCGCCGGGTAAGCGCCAGCCTTGTGCGCCAGGCCCACCCGGTCCAGAAGCTGCATGGCCCGCTGTTTGGCAGTCGAGCCCTTGAGACCAAGGGTCTTGGTGGGAGACAGAATGATGTTGTCCAGTACGGACAGATGCGGGAACAGGTTGAAGCTCTGAAACACGAATCCCACCCGGCTGCGCAGGCGATTGACGTTGGCATCGGTGCCGTTCACGTCCTGGCCATCGAACAGGATCTGGCCTTCCTGGATATCTTCCAGGCGGTTGACGGTACGGATCAGGGTTGATTTGCCTGAACCCGACGGGCCGCACAGCACCACTACTTCACCGGTGTTCACTTGCGCAGTGAGGTTGGTGAGGGCC
Source organism: Pseudomonas sp. Irchel 3A5 (assembly GCF_900187575.1). NCBI lineage: Bacteria > Pseudomonadati > Pseudomonadota > Gammaproteobacteria > Pseudomonadales > Pseudomonadaceae > Pseudomonas > Pseudomonas sp. Irchel 3A5. The sequence continues at coordinate 192,003 of NZ_FYDU01000012.1, forward strand.
TGGTACTCGCCGTACCACTTGTTGACGTTGGAAAACATGATCATTGGACGCATGGGTCAGCCCTCTTCAATTAATGGGAGTCAGCAAAGGGCTGTCGACGGCGGCAGCAGTTACGGTGCCCAGACGCTTGCGGGCAATACGCCGCTCCAGCCAGTCGGCCAGATGAGTCAGGGCGAAACACAGCAGGTAGTAGATGACGGCAAGGATGAAAAACACCTGGAACGGTTTGGTCAGCAACTGGTTGTTGACCTGATTGGCGGCGAAGGTGATTTCCTGCACGTTGATCACGTAACCCAGCGAGGTTTCCTTGATGATCGAGATGAACTGGCTGAGCAGGCTGGGCAGGGCGTTATAAAGTGCCTGGGGCAGAATCACCCAGATTGTAGTGCGCATGTAGCCCATGCCCAGTGCGCGGGACGCTTCGTACTGGCCGCTCGGCAACGCCTGAATGCTGCCGCGAATGATTTCGCACAAGTAAGCGCTCTGGTAGATCACCAGCGTGCACAGCATGGTGGTGAAGCCGGTGATGTTGTGCCCGATCAGCAAGGGCACCAGAAAGTAGGTCCAGAAGATCACCATCAGCAACGGGATGCCGCGCAGTACGTAAACCCAGACTGTCGAGAACCAGCGCAGCGGGCCCCAGGGAGAAATTCGCGCCACCGCCAGCAGCAGGCCGAGCGGGAAAGCGAAGATCAGCGCCAGAACCGCGAGAATCAGCGTCGCCGCCAGACCGCCCAGCGGCCCGTGCGGGTATTGGCCAATAAGGAACAGCGTCCAGTTCTGCTGAAGGATCGTGAAGATATCGAACATGCTCGCTTACCTCGCCAGGGCTTTGTTGAATCGCTTGGCCAGCAGGGCGCCAAGGCCCATCAGCAACAGCGAAAAGGCCAGGTAAACCACCGAGGCGACCAGAAAGGATTCAAAGGTGCGGAACGTGTAGTTCTCGACTTCGCGAGTGGCGTAGGTCAACTCCATCACGCCAATGGCCATGGCGAGGCTGGTGTTCTTGAACAGCAGCACGGTGTGATTGATCAGGGATGGCAGGCAGTTGCGCACCCCTTGCGGCAGGATCACGTAACGCATTGAGCGCACATAGCCCATGCCCAGCGCTCGTGACGCTTCGGTTTGCCCGGCTGGAATGGCGCGCAGCCCGCTGCGAATGTCTTCGCTGAAGTAGGCGGCCTGACACAGACCCAGCGCGATGACCGAAAACAGATACTCTGTGTTGTAGCCCGCCAGCCAGACCTGAGTGGAGGTCGACAGCAGTGTGGGAATACCGAAGTACCAGAGCATCAATTGCACCAGCGTCGGCACATTGCGGTGGTAGGAAACGTATGCCGCCACCAGACCATTGGCGTACTTGTTGCCGGTCAGGCGCACCGTCACCAGAATCAGGGCGAGCAGCATGGCCAGGCACCAGGCGAACAGCGCCAGTTGCAACGTCATTTCGATGCCCTTGACGATCAGTTCGGCGTACTCGCCAGTCAGGATCGGGGCCAGATCGAAGTCATTCATGGTCAATCCCTATCGGCATTGGTAGGGGCAGAAAAAGTGCCAGGCACTGGCCTGGCCAAAGAGCGCATTGACGGATCAGTCCGTTCTGGTCGCTTGGGCTGAACTCAACCTTGATAGTCTTGCGGGCGGGCCGTGGACAGGCCGCCGGGTACTTGCAGCGTCGGGGTGATTTCCATGTGGCCGATGTTCACTGCAACCGGCGCTGCGATCGCGAAGGCGATGGCATTGGCGATGTCGGCAGCCACCGGCAATTCGAAGCCTTCGACGAAGCGTTTGTAGGTTTCTTCGGAGTCGCCATGCACATGGGCAAAGATGTCAGTGGCCACCCGGCCAGGACAGATTTCGGTGACGCGTACACGCTTGCCGAATGCATCGATGCGCAGTTGGCGCGAAAGCATGCTGACGGCTGCTTTGGTCGCGTGATAAGTGGAGTTGCCGCCGAAGTTGTAGGCCGCGGCGATGGAGCTGATATTGATGATGTGACCGCTGTCGCGCTCGACCATGTCGGGCAGTGCCAGACGGGCCAGATGCAGCACAGCGCGCAGGTTGACGTTGATCAGGAAGTCGATGCCTTCGGCGTCTGCGGCGAGAATCGAACCCGGACGATCCACCCCGGCGTTGTTGACCAGAATGTCGAAGCTGTGTTGTTCGAAGAGCGTGGTCAGGGCTGGCAGGTCGGTCACGTCGATGGCGTGGGCGATGCAGCCGGTGCGTGCCGCCAGTTCGGCGAGCTTGTCGGCGCTGCGGGCAATGGCGTGAACTTCAATGCCTTCCTGACACAGGCGCTCAACCACGGCGGCACCGATCCCGGAAGAAGCACCGGTGACCAGCGCGGTTTTGTAATCGGAAAATGGCATTGCGTGTACCTCTGAATCCATTGGCTCGCCGGTCTGTCCAGCGAGCGTTCAATACGGTTGTTTTGCTGATGTATCGACTCTATCCAGCCCCAACCCTGCCGACCAAGACGGAATGGCTGTGAGGCTATAAGCGTCTCTTATGACGCTTAGTGAACCCGAACAGCTTGAGTGGAATGCCGGCCAGACCAGCACCGCTCCCACCGGATCACTGATGACGTGGGACCGGCTTTAGCCGGGAGGAGGCCAGTACATCCACTACATCTTATCGTCAGAAATGCCGCCTTCCCGGCTAAAGCCGGTCCCACGTCAGTTGCGGGTGAGCAAAGAATCTTCCAAAGGTTCTGCGGCATTTAGCGGGAGCACTGATTACCTCGCACTCACGCCATCAACCGACTGATCGGCACGATCTGTCCGCCTGCCGACTCGATCTCATCGCGCACGGTACGCGCCAGTTCGACTGCGCCTGGGGTATCCCCGTGGAGCAATATCGAGCATGCGCTGACCTCGATCACCTTGCCGCTGATGCTGGTCATGGTGCCGTCTTCGAGCAATTGGCGAACCCGCTGCAGCACAGCGACGGGGTTTTTGATCACCGAGTTGGCGATCTTGCGCGGCACCAATAGACAATCGTCGTCATAGGCGCGGTCGGCCAGAAAGGTTGTGGCGACTCGCAGATTGCACCGACTGGCAGCTGTTTCAATGGCGCGGCTGCTGGACGAGCTGACGATGATCTCGGGATCGAACGCCGCCACCGTACGAATCAACTGCGCCGCCAGGTCAGCATCGGCAGCGACCATGTTGCCCAGCGCGCCATGAAAGCTCATGTGCGTCATGTGATGCCCGGCAACCCGGGCGATGGCGGCCAGGGAGCCCAGTTGATACGTCACGTAGGTGCACAGCTCTTTGATCTCGATATTCATCTGCCGACGGCCAAAACCCACCAGGTCGGGGAAGCCGACGTGGGCCCCCAGATCGATGCCTTTGGCTTTGGCCATCAGTGCAGTGTTATTCATGATCAACGGGTCACCGGCATGGAAGCCACAGGCGACGTTGGCCGAGGAAATGATCTCCATCAGTGCTTCGTCTTCGCCCATGCGCCAGGCACCGAAGCCTTCGCCCATGTCGGCATTCAAATCAATCTTCATGGTTGCACCGCTTCGGCGTCATAGGGTGAAAGGTTGATCAACGGCTGGCCATAGCTGACTGTTGTGTCATTGGCTACCAGAACGCTGGAAACCTGACCGCTATGAGGGCTGTGCACGGGGAGAAGCAGGTTGCCCACGGCCAGAAACGCGACCCGCTGGCCTGCCTGAATGTCACCGCCCACTGGCGCGAGCACGATGCCGTCGTCAGGATGCGCGCTCAGCAAGCGGCCCACACCGGTTGCCTTGATCTGGTGTGCGTTCAGCTCAGGTCCGACCTCGAATTCCTCTGCAATTGCCGCTGGCTGGCTCACGACACCACGCTTCAAACTCAGCTTGAACCCTGGTTTGTCGATTTCTGCGCCGGACAAACCGGCGGCTGTCAGGTCAGCTACCAATTGGCGAATCTGTTCAATGTTCATGCTTCGCTCCTCAGCGCCGGGCTAGATTCTGCAGGGCCACAAGGCGTCGCACTTCGGCCAGATAAGCCTGATTTTGCTCAAGAGCATCCAGCGCCTGGTCATAACTGCATTCGATGAAACGAATCCGGCTGCCAATGGCGGCCTGACCCAGACGCCACAGATCAGCCTCGATCACAGTGCCGAATTTCGGGTAACCGCCGCTGGGCTGGGCATCGCGCATCTGAATGATCGGCTGGCCACCGTGAGGCACCTGAATCACACCGGGCACGATGCCGTGGGAGCGGACTTCCATGGCCTGCTCGGGCAGGATTGGCGTGCCTTCCAGACGGAAACCGTAACGGTTGCTCTGTGAGGTGATCTTCCAGTCATCGCTCCAGAACGAGGCCCGGGAATCAGCCTTGAACGCCTGATATTCCGCAGCAGGCAGCACACGCATGGCGACAACCCCGTCGACGCTGAGTGGCAGCGCATGAGTCGGGCTCAGCACGCCAAAATCCACAGAACGGGGGAGCAGTCCCGGCGCAGCGGCAGCCAGTTGATCACCTTGCTGCAGGGCCCGGCCCTGAAAGCCGCCGAATTCGCCCCGCAGTTGAGTGCTGCGCGAACCCAGCACCATCGGAACGTCTATACCACCCGCCAGGCACAAGTAAGCACGGCAGCCAGCAACTGGTTGATTAATTGTCAGCGTCTGGCCTTTCAAGCCCTGCATCACCCAGTTAGGGGGAAAGCCAACACCATCCAGACTTGAAGGACAGGCGGCCCCCGTCACGGCAAAGGCGCAGTCTTCAAGCAGGCGCACTTCGAAGGGGAATACCGGAATCTCGATGGCGGCTGCGTTTTCGGCATTGCCCAGCAAAATATTGCCGGTCGCCACCGCCAGAGTGTCCATGGCACCTGAGGTGCCCACGCCGTAGCCCAGACTGCCAATGCGGCCCAGGTCCTGAACGGTGGCCAGTGCGGTGGCGGATAAAATCTCGATCATCGAATGATCCTCTCGATGCGGAAGCGCAACAGATCGCCCGGCTGCAATAGCGCCGGCGGGGATTGAGCGGGGTCGAAAAACACCATTTCGGTGCGGCCAATGGTGTTCCAGCCGCTCGGGCCTGCGGAGGCAGAAACGCCGGTCTGCACGCCGCCGATGGATACTGCGCCTGCGCCAATGCTCAGTACCGGTACCTTGCGGCGGGGCGTGGCGATGCGCGGATCCATGCCGCCCAGGTAGCAGTAACCGGGGTGGCTCCCCAAGGCATACACCGGGTACAGCGGTTCACTGTGCAGGTGCGCGATGGTTTCAATATCCAGCCCGGTGTGTTCGATCACGTCAGCCATGTGCGGACCGAACTCGCCGCCATACACCACTGGCAATTCAATGATTCGACCCTCAAGCGGCAGCGGCTCGCTGGCTTCCCAAGCTTGCAGCAGGCGTTCGGTCAAGGCGCTCAAGTGGCGCGGCGGGACGTTGAAAGTCAGCATCAGGTTGTTCATGCCCGGCACCGATTCACGGATTTCCGGCCATTGTTCCGTCACTCGGGCCATGGCCCAGATGCGTTGTTGCGGAGCGAGATCAAGGCTGCCCGGCGCTTCGAAGAGCAGGGCGGTGGTGCCCAACAAGCTGATGGTCGGACGCGTGTCCGGGAGAGCGATGCTCATTGCGGGCTCCGTTGCTTTAACCAGTGCTCAAGATGATGAATGTCGACGCCACCGGCGCAGAACGCCGGATCGTCGAGGATTTCCCGGTGCAAAGGGATATTGGTGGAGATGCCTTCGACGTACAGCTCGCTGAGCGCCAGACGCATGCGCGCCAGGGCTTCTTCCCGGGTTGCGCCGTGGCTGATGACCTTGGCGACCATCGAGTCGTAATAGGGCGGCACGCGATAGCCCGTGGTGACATGGGAGTCGACGCGCACGCCAAAACCGCCGGGCACTTCCCAGCGGGTGACTTGCCCCGGCGTTGGCATGAAACTGATCGGGTTCTCGGCGTTGATCCGGCACTCCAGCGAGTGACCGCTGGTGACGATATCTGCCTGACTTAATTCCAGACGTTCACCACGGGCCATGCGTATCTGCTGCTGAACGATGTCGATGCCAGTGGTCATCTCGGTCACCGGATGCTCGACCTGTAAACGTGTATTCATTTCAATGAAGAAGAACTGGCCGTCTTCGTAGAGAAACTCAAAGGTGCCCACGCCGCGATACCCGATCTGCTGACAGGCCTTCACACAGCGTTCGCCTACATGTGCGATCAGCTGTGGATCGATGCCGGGAGCCGGGGCTTCTTCGAGCACCTTCTGATGGCGACGCTGCAACGAGCAGTCGCGGCTACCCAGCCACACCGCATTGCCATAGGCATCGCACAGCACCTGGATTTCCACATGGCGCGGGTGGCCGAGAAACTTTTCGATATACAGCTCGGGATTACCGAAGGCCAGACGGGCTTCTTCCCGGGTCAGGGCAATAGCGTCGAGTAATTCCGCTTCTTGCTGGACCACGCGCATGCCACGGCCACCGCCGCCGCCAGCGGCTTTGACAATCACCGGATAACCGATCTCACGGGCCACGGCGAGAATCGCCTGCGGGTCGCTGGACATGCTTGAGTCCGGCCCCGGAACACAGGGTACACCGGCTTCGCGCATCGCCCGCTTGGCGGCGACCTTGTCACCCATGGTGCGGATGCACTCTGCGCTGGGGCCGATAAACGTCAGACCTGCTGCTTCAATGCGCTCTGCAAAGTCGGCGTTCTCGGACAAAAAACCGTAGCCAGGGTGTATCGCCTGAGTGCCGCTAACCTGTGCGGCAAACAGCAGGGCGGCCTGATTCAGGTAACTGTGGGTCGGCGCTGCGGGGCCAATGCACAAGGCTTCGTCAGCCTGAGTGACGTATTGCGCGTGGCGGTCAGCCTCGGAGTATACGACTACGGTTTTCAGCCCCAGGCCCCGACAGGCGCGCTGGATACGCAGGGCAATTTCGCCGCGGTTGGCGATCAGCACTTTATTGAACATTGTGAGCACCTAAAAAATACGGGGGGATCAAACCAGGCGAAACAATGGCTGGCCGGATTCAACCTCCGTGCCGCCGCTGGCCAGGATCGCTTCGACAATGCCAGCGTGAGACGCTTTGAGCGGGTGGAACATCTTCATCGCTTCAAGAATCGCCAGGGTTTGCCCTGCTTCGACGGTGTCGCCGACTTTCACGAAAGGTGCTTCACCGGCTGCCGGGGTCAGGTGCAGTACGCCGTACAGGCTGGCTTTAACCTCGCCATTGCCAGCAACCGGATTGACCGCCTTGACGGATGTTTTCGGCGCTTTGGCAGCCGCAATCTTTGCAGGTGTACTTTGCACGGTGCCATTCGCGGCATCTTTGAACAGGCGCAGCGTGCTATCGCCTTCCGTGAGGCTCAGTTCGATCAGGTCGGACTCGGCCAGCAACTCGATCAGTGCCTTGATGCGTTCTTGATCCATACCCTTGCCTTTACCTTTGCAGCTTGCCGTATTGAATGAAGTTCAATCTAACGAGGGCTGCGCAGGACCGCCAAGACGGTTTGGCTGTGGGGTGATAAGAGGCGCTTATGACGCTGAAACGGTTTGGGTACGCATCTCTGCGACCAGCTCCAGCAGGATCGCCTTGACCGCCTGCGCCGGCACTGACAAAGGCAAATGGCCCGAGAGACACAACGCCAGCGGTGCCTGAATATCCGGCTCGACGATGCGCAACATGCGCGCCCCGGTGGCGGCGACCAGCACCTTGGCGGCTGATTCGGGAAGGATGGTCGAACCAAAGCGTTCAGCCACCGCCGAGGTCAGGGTCGCCGACGACTCCACTTCGGCGACGACGTTTGCGCTCTGGCCAATGCTGACAAAGGCTTCGTCTACCAGCTTGCGCATGATGTTGTAAGGGCGGGGGAGGAGCATTTCCATGGGGGCCAGCTCGGTCAGGCCAATTTCATCACGTCCGTCCAGGTGCTCTTCAGCACTGACCAGGTAAAGATTCTCCCGCAGCAATGGCACGAAACTCAGGCCATGCACCTCGCGACCGCCATACAGGACGGCCATGTCCATGCGGCCATTCATGATCAGCTCGCTGAGGGTGGTGCCGAAGTTTTCGTTGAGGTACAGCAGAATCCCCGGATAACGCTCGCGCACCCGACGCAGCAACGGCAGCGATAAAGTGGACGCTGCGGTGCCCGGCGCGAGGCCTACCGACACCTGGCCGGACAGCGCGTGACCGGTGTCGTTGACGTCGCTGATTGCCTGTTCACACTGGCGCAGGATGTGTTGCGCATGGCCGTACAAGACCTTGCCCGCTTCCGTCGGCGTCACACCGCGTTTGGTGCGAATCAGCAGTTGCTGATGCAGTTCAGCCTCAAGCGTGGCGAGCTGTTGGCTGAGTGCCGGTTGGGCGATATGCAGGACGTCGGCGGCTTGGGTCAGGCTGCCGATGTCGACGATCTTTACGAAGTACTTCAGGCGACGGAGGTTCAAAAGGAGGGCTCATGGTGGGCTGACATCTGTTGGGTGTTAGCAAAAGCCAGGCCATCGAATGCGACGGGCCTCGAAGGCATAGGTATCTGCATAACTTCTTTATTTGTGTACATATCCGTTGTTGGGGTAGCGGCTGGTATTGGTTGCGCCCTTACGGCGCCTCACTTTTGTTCCGGAAGCCGGCCCAGCCAAAAGTAACCAAAAGGCTCTTGCCCCACCACTGGGTGCCTCGCTGTCGCTCGGCATACCTGTAATCCGACATTGCTGCGTGGGGCCGCCGCCACCGGCCATCAATGGCCTGAGGCGGCTAAACCGGCATCCCTGCCGCCCCTTCTTCTAACAAGAGCCCCCACACAGCAATATCGAATTCCGGCCGGCGTGGTTTAACGGGGCGCTTAAGATCAAAATCAAAAGCAGAGCAGAGCAGAGCAGAGCATTGCAGAGCATTGCAGATCAAAAGCAGAGCGAGAACGGTGGTATCGCCTCGGACCGGTAGGAGCGAACTTGTTCGCGAGACGTCCCGACAGCCAACCCATTCTTCGCCTGACACACCGCATCGCAGCCTTCGGCAGCTCCTACAAAATATCGGTAAGTCCACACAATCAGGTCGGCTGTCAGGCCGCCGCGCTTTTGATCTTGGGCGCCCCGTTAAACCACGCTGGCCGAACGCAGATTCTGAGCCGTGGGCAACCCGGCAAGGATGCCGGGTTAGCCGCATTGGGCCATGGATGGCCCGTTGCGGCGGCCCACGGTTCAGGATCTGCGGGCGGGTACACCGAGCGACAGCGAGGTGCCGAGTGGTGGGTCACAGACATTTTGGTTACTTTTGGCTGGGCCGGCTTCCGGGCGTTTGCCAAAAGTGACCCGCCGTAAGGGCGGAACCAATATCAGCCGTAACCAAAACAACGGATATGTACACAAACAAAGACGTTGTGTAGATCCGCATCTCCAAAGGTCTACCCCAAAACTATAAGCCTTTGCTATGACCAGGCGCGTTACGGCCAATTGTGCCTGCGCAAAGCACAGTAAAGACTCAGTCGTTCCATTTTGGTGCATAGCTGATCCGTGCCCGGTCATAAGCACTTCCTATTAGCCCAGAACGAAACTGTCTTATCTGCTCCAGGATACAGACTCGTAACGTAGAGCCTCGAATGTCACCTCCGAGGATCACCACCTTGAACGCCTCCCGCATCGCCGCCCGCGTGCAACGCATCAAACCTTCGCCGAGCAGCGCCGCTGCCGACCGTGCCAACGAACTGCGTCGCCAGGGCAAATCGATCATTAATCTGGTCGTCGGCGAGCCCGACTTCGATACCCCAAAACACATTCGCGAAGCCGCCAGCGCCGCCATCGAAAATGGCGCAACCCGCTACACCCTGAACGCGGGCACCCTTGAACTGCGCCAGGCCATTGCCGCCAAACTGGCCCGTGAAAACAGCCTGGATTACTCGGCTTCGCAAGTGGTTGTCACCAGCGGTGCCAAGAGCGCAATCTTCAATGCGTTTGCCGCGACCCTCGGGGCAGGGGATGAAGTGCTGATTCCAGCACCTTACTGGGTGTCTTATCCGGACATGGTGCTGGCCTGTGAAGGCGAGCCGGTGACGCTGGCCTGTCCGGAAGAAAACGGCTTCAAGCTTACCGCAGAGCAATTACGTGCCGCGATTACCGAGCGCACCCGCTGGCTGCTGATCAATTCGCCAAGTAACCCGACCGGGGCCAGTTACAGAGCTGAAGAGCTGCGGGCGTTGGCCGATGTGTTGCTGGAGTTTCCCGATGTGTTGGTGATGACCGACGACATCTACGAACACATTCGTTTCGACGATGCGCCCAACGCCCACATCCTGACCGTTGAACCGGCGCTGCGTGATCGTGTGCTGGTGATCAATGGCGTCTCCAAGACGTACGCCATGACCGGCTGGCGCATCGGCTACGCGGCGGGTCCTGCCGATCTGATCAATGCCATGGCGACCTTGCAGTCGCAGTCGACCAGCAACGCGAGCTCTGTCAGTCAGGCGGCTGCTGTGGCAGCGCTGAACGGTGATCAGTCCTTCGTCAAAGAGAGCGTGGTGGTTTACCGGCAGCGTCGCGATCGCTGTCTGGAGTTGATCAATGCCATCGACGGCCTGAGCTGCCTGAAGCCTGACGGAGCGTTCTATCTTTACGTGAACTGCGGCGTGTTGCTGGGTAAAACCAGACCCGATGGCAAGACTCTGGACACTGACAGCGACGTGGTGATGTACCTGCTGGAAAGTCAGGGGGTGGCTGTCGTCGCCGGTACGGCTTACGGATTGGCACCGTTCTTCCGGATGTCTATCGCCACTGCGCTGGAAACTCTGGAAGAGGGTTGTTCGCGAATCGCCACTGCCGTTGCGGCACTGGGCTGAGGCGCGAGCATGACGACCCAGGTGAGTGCGCTGAGCTTCCGGCAAGCCTTGTTGGCGATGCTCGGGATCTCACTGGTGCTGATGCTCTCGGCGCTGGACCAGACGGTGATCGGCAACGCCTTGCCGAGCATCGTCGCCGAGCTGCAAGGGTTTGAGCTCTACGCCTGGGTCGCCACGGGTTATCTGCTGACCTCGATTGTCACCATTCCGGTGTTCGGCAGGCTGGGCGATTACTACGGTCGCAAGCCGTTCGTGATCGCCGCCACCATCATTTTCACCCTGGCCTCGCTGGTCTGTGCCTTGGCCAACGACATGCTGGTGTTGGTGATTGGCCGTGCGTTGCAGGGTGTCGGTGGCGGCATGCTGATTGGTACCGCGTTCGCCTGTATTCCGGAGTTATTCCCGGATACCCGACAGCGGCTGCGCTGGCAGATGATGCTCAGTGCGCTGTTCAGTGTGGTCAATGCGATTGGCCCTGGCCTGGGTGGTTTTCTGACCGAGGCGTATGGTTGGCGTTCGGTGTTCTACCTGAACCTGCCCTTGGGGTGTCTGGCACTGTTTTTTGCCTGGCGGTATCTGCCGCATTACCGGCCGGTGCAGGTCACCGGTATTCGACTGGACTGGTTGGGCGCGCTGCTGATCGCCCTGGCATTGGGCAGCCTGCAACTGGGGGTTGAGTGGATGGGGCATTCCAGCACGGCGTTGAGCGCCGCCTTGGGTTTGATTTGCCTGCTCTCTGGCGTTGCCCTTTGGTACTGGGAGCGCCGCTGCAGTACGGCATTACTGCCGCCTGCAATGTTTGCCGTGCCTAGCCTGCGCATTTTGTTCCTGCTGTCGATGTTGGCCGGGGCAATCATGTTCACCTTGCTGTTTTACCTGCCGTTGCTGCTGCAGGGCAGTTACGGTTATTCGCCCAAGGATGCTGGTTTGCTGATTACACCGCTGGCGTTGAGCATCACCCTCGGCGCTATCGTCAACAGCCGTATCGTAACCCGGTTGCGTAATCCCAATCTGCTGCCGCTGGCGGGGTTCGTCGCGCTGCTATCGGCCTGTATCGGGTTGTCGCTTGTGGGACGGCAAGCATCATTCAACACCTTGTTGATGTTGATTCTGCTGGCCGGTGTTGGTTTGGGGTTCATCTTGCTCAACCTGACCGTCTTCACCCAGACCATTGCCGAGCGGCAGTTCCTTGGTATCGCCACCGCGTTGACTCAGTCATTGCGACTGGTCGGTGGATTGTTGGGCACGGCGGCCATGGGTGTGCTGGTCAACCTGTTGTACGTGAGCCATTTGAATCGAGTGTTTCTGGCGGCGGGCCAGGAGGGAGAACTGGCCCGTTATATCGACCCGCAAGTTCTACTCAATTCAACCCCAGGTGTCGTGAGTGGCAACCATGAACTACTGGAACTGGCGCGTGATGCGTTGGCGCGCTCGGTGGGTGTGGGTTTGTTGATGTGTGCCGGACTGGGTGTTTTCGCATTACTGGTTCTGGTTCGCCTGGCGCCCGTCAAGTTGTTAGCGACTGTTAAACCTGTCTCTTCTGAATCTACTGCTCCTGAATAATAAAAAAATTAACTGCCCACTCCTGACTGCTTAAAACACTTACTTACAGCTAAGGATATCTCGATGGAGCTTATTTATCGCTCACCCCGTGTGGTGGCTGGTATTTGTGGAATGGTCATGGCCCAACAGGCATTCAGTGCCGGTTTTGTCGAAGACAGCAAAGCCAGTGTACTGGCGCGTAACTTCTTCAGTAACGCGGACAACCGCAGTGGTACAGCAGACCCTAATTACACACAGGAGTGGGGCCAGGGTTTCATTTTCGATTTTCGTTCCGGCTATACGCCGGGCACCGTAGGTTTTGGCGTAGACGCGCTGGGCATGCTCGGTATCCGTCTGGACTCCGGCAAAGGTCGTCACTACAACCCTACCAGCACGGCGTTCAACGGTAACGTGTTCCCGACCGATAGCGATGGCCGGGCGGTGGACGAGTTCGGCAGCATTGGCCTGACTGCCAAGGCACTGGTGTCCAAAACCGAATTCCGTTACGGCACACTGGTGCCCATGCTGCCGGTGGTGATTTCCACCGACCGCATGCTGCAACAGACTTTTAACGGTGGTCAGGTGCAATCCAAAGATCTGGATAACTTCACCTTTACTCTCGGTCAGCTGGAACATGTTAAAGGCCGTGGGTCGAGTGACCAGATGGGCATGTCGATCCCGGGTGCGAACAATGCGGTGAGCGGCGAGTTTGTAAACAAGTTCTATTACGGTGGTGTGGATTACAAACCGACCAAAGACCTGACCCTCCAGTATTACTACGGCAACTTGAAAGACTTTTACAAACAGCACTTTCTGGGGTTGAAATACGACATGCCGGCGGGGCCGGGTATATTGCGTTCGGACCTGCGTTACTTCGACAACAGCTCTGATGGCGCCAACGGCAATGACCCGGCGTTTTACACCTTCGGCTATTACGGCGATGGCGTAACCAAAGGCAAAGTTGACAGTCGGCTTTCCAGTGCGCTGTTCACTTATATGATTGCCGGTCACAGCTTGTCTGCCGGTTTCCAGCAAGTCAGCGGCGACAGCGACGCGGTCTGGCTTAATCAGGGCGATGGCTCCAGTGCTTACTTCATGACCGAGTCGATGATCGGCAAATTCCAGCGTGCCGGTGAAAGCACCTGGCAGGTTCGTTACGGCTATGACTTCGCTCAGGTTGGCATTCCGGGGCTGACGTTCCTGGGCATGTACGAAAGCGGCTCGAACATTCGTACCCCGGACGGGGATCGTAAAGAGTGGGAGCGCAACCTGACGCTGGGTTACGTGGTGCAATCAGGGCCGTTGAAAAAGCTTGGCGTTCAGTTGCGTCATGCCTCTCTGCGTACGCAAGTCACGACTCAGCGTGACAGTGATGAGCATCGTGTGATCGTGACTTATCCGCTGGATATTCTCTGACGCCAGCCTGAGTGTGGCTCTCTGTCTGCTCAGACTCGGGAGCCGCATTTAACTCTTACTTCATGTTTCATTGCTTGCCCGCAACACAAGGCGCGGTGTATCACCTTGAGCTGAATTTTTTTTTGCTCAGGAGAGACTGCACATGCGCGCTGCACAAATTGCCGGTTTCATGCTGGCCTTGGCGTTGCCCGTCGGGGCAATGGCTGACACACCCAGCTACGGCAAGCAACTTGAGGGTTTTAAATACCCTTATCCGTTGAGCAAATTCGAATTCGAGTCCCAAGGTAAAAAGCTCGAAATGGGTTACATGGATGTCGCCGCCCAAGGCAAAGCCAACGGCAAAACCGTGGTGCTGATGCATGGCAAGAATTTCTGCGGCGCAACCTGGGAAGACAGCATCAAGGCCTTGAGCACCGCAGGCTATCGGGTGGTTGCGCCGGACCAGATTGGCTTCTGTACGTCCAGCAAACCTGAGCAGTACCAATACACTTTTCAGCAGTTGGCGACCAACACTCACGCGCTGCTCGCCAAACTGGGCGTCGACAAAGCGACCATCATTGGGCATTCCACCGGCGGCATGCTCGCCACTCGCTATGCGTTGATGTACCCGCAGCAGACTCAGCAACTGGTCATGGTCAACCCGATTGGTCTGGAAGACTGGAAAGCCTTGGGTGTGCCGTATCGCACCGTGGATCAATGGTATGCCCGTGAGCTGAAAGTTACGGCTGAAGGGATTCGCAAGTACGAGCAGAACACCTATTACGCAGGCCGCTGGAAGCCTGAATACGACAAGTGGGTGGACATGCTTGCCGGTCTGAGCAAGGGGCCTGGCAAGGAAGCGGTGGCGTGGAACTCGGCGCTGATCTACGACATGATTTTCACTCAGCCGGTGTTTTATGAATTTCCGAAACTCACCGTTCCGACCTTGCTGATGATTGGCGACGCGGACACCACAGCCATCGGCAGCGATATTGTTTCGCCGGAGCTCAAGGCCAGGCTGGGTAACTACAAAGTGCTGGGCAAGGACGTTGCGAAGATGATTCCCGGCGCCAAACTGGTTGAGTTCCCGGGCATGGGGCATGCACCGCAGATGGAGGATCCGGAGGGGTTTAACAAAGCGTTGATTTCGGGGTTGGTTGCGGGTGACCAAAAACAGAAGTAACTCTGGTGGGACCGGCTTTAGCCGGGAAGAGGTCGATACTGTCAATAAAAATGGATAGTCAGAGATACCGCCTTCCCGGCTAAAGCCGGTCCCACGTCGTGCCCATGGTTGGGATCGGATCTTCCCTCAAGTGCCTGCTCTAGACGTGGGGCGTCTGATTACTTGCCTTTCTTCACCGATTGACCGCCCGAAGGATCAAAACACTGGCTGTCATACCGCGGACTTTCGCACAGCGATTTCGCTGTCGGCGGAGGCGGGCGGTTCTTTTGATACTGCTTGTAGCTCTCCGTCTCATAGACAGTGACCTTGGTCCGGCCGCTGACTTTGAGAAACTCGGTGGCCTTCAGATTGATCTTGTGCGCATGATCCACCGGCTCACCCTGGCGCAGCATTTTGGGTGGGCCTTGTCGTTGTAAGGACGTCGCCGCGTTGTTTTCGCTGCAAGGGACTGACGCAAAGCTCACCTGGCCCTGAGGCGATGTGCATTTGAATATTTCGCTGCGAGCGGTGCCGCTGGCGAGCAAGGCAGTAATGGCTATCGCCAGTGAATATCCTTTCATGAATTCTCTCCGTAGATGGCGCAAAGCTACCATTTACGCTCTGCAAGCCACAGATATTTTTTGCGCTGTCGCTACGGCATCTGGCTTTAGCAGTTCGAACCGGGTTCTGAATGTTATGCCTATGTTGTACGTATGAAGTTAACGGTTAATGCTCCAACTGGACATCAGGGCACCGAAGACTAGCCGCACGGATGATCGCGAGCCGCACGGTATTGTTTCCAGCTGTTGACGCTTGCGCCGCCAACGTTTTGCAACACCTCAACCTTTCACGAAACGGTTATCTAACCGTCACTTGCAGTTCACCCCACTGAAACACCCCAGGCCTACTGTCTGTTGCAACTCACAACAACCAGACAGAGAAGCCCATGAACCCAGCCATCCATGTCGAGCGTCTGAACAAGACTTTTGCGCGCAAACCCGCGCTGGTTGATTTGGCATTGTCTATACAACCCGGCGAAATGGTCGCGCTGATCGGCGCTTCGGGTTCTGGCAAATCCACGTTGCTGCGTCATCTCGCCGGGCTGGCGTGCTGTGATCGTGGCAATGGCGGCAGCGTGCAGGTGCTGGGGCGGGAAGTGCAGGCGGCGGGCCGTCTCAACGGCAAAGTGCGCAAGCTGCGTTCCGACATCGGCTACATTTTTCAGCAGTTCAACCTGGTCAACCGTCTCAGCGTCCTCGACAACGTGCTGCTGGGTTGTCTGGGGCGCATGCCCGGCTGGCGCGGCAATCTCGGCCTGTTCAAAACCGAGGAGAAGCAACGCGCTTTACAGTCACTGGACCGGGTCGGTCTTGTGGATCTGGCCGCGCAGCGTGCCTCGACCTTGTCGGGTGGTCAGCAGCAGCGGGTCGCCATCGCCCGGGCGTTGACCCAGCGTGCCGAAGTGATCCTCGCTGACGAACCTATCGCATCGCTGGACCCTGAGTCCGCTCGCAAGGTCATGGAAATCCTCGCCGACATCAATCGCACCGACGGTAAAACCGTGGTCGTCACTTTGCATCAGGTGGATTACGCGGTGCGTTATTGCCCCCGCGCAGTGGCGCTCAAAGGCGGGCGGATTCATTTCGATGGCGATGCGCAGAATCTCAGCAGCCAGTTCCTCAACGACCTGTACGGCGCAGACGTCGACACCAGCCTGATGATTGCCGATGAGGGCCGACGCCTGGTTGTCCCACCTCGTCTGGTGCTGGCTCGCGGCTAGGCCGCTTCCGATTTTTTCAAACAACCGAACACAACAACAGCCAAACCCAAACTGAGGAGTGCTTCCATGTTGAACCGTATCGGTCGCGTCGTTGCGTCTGCCGCGTTGCTGGGCAGTTGCCTGCTGGGCACTGCCCACGCTGACGAGAAAGTCATCAACTTCGGCATCATGTCCACCGAGTCTTCGCAGAACCTGAAAAGCATCTGGCAGCCGTTTCTGGATGACATGGGCAAGAAAACCGGGTTGAAGATCAACGCTACGTTCGCCTCGGACTATGCCGGTCTGATCCAGGGCATGCGCTTCAACAAAGTCGATGTGGCCTGGCTGGGCAACAAGGCAGCGATGGAAGCGGTGGATCGTTCCAACGGCGAAATCTTTGCTCAGACTTCGGCCGCCAATGGTGCGCCGGGCTACTGGAGCGTGATCATTGCCCGCAAGGACAGCCCGATCAATACCGTCGAGGACATGCTCAAGAATGCCAAGACCCTGACCTTCGGTAACGGTGATCCAAACTCCACTTCAGGTTATCTGGTGCCGGGTTACTACGTGTTCGCCAAGAACAACGTTGACGCCGCTACTGCTTTCAAGCGCACCTTGAACTCGAGCCACGAGGTGAACGCCCTCAGCGTTGCCAAGGGCCAGCTGGATGTGGCGACTTTCAACACCGAAAGCTGGGATCGCCTGGAAGTCACTCAGCCGGACATGGCTGCCAAGCTCAAAGTGATCTGGAAGTCGCCATTGATTCCGGCCGATCCGATGGTCTGGAGCAAAGCCCTGTCGGACGAGAACAAAAACAAGATTCGTGAGTTCTTCGCCGATTACGGCAACACCGACGAAGAGAAGGCCGTGCTCAAGGGCATGCAATTGGGCAAGTTTCTCAAGTCCAGCGATGACCAACTGCTGCCGATCCGCCAGCTGGATCTGTTCAAACAGCGCACCGAAACCCTCGCCAGCACCAGCCTGAATGCCGACGAGAAAGCCAAGCGCCTCAAGGACATTGACGCGGGCCTGAGCAAGTTGCAGGAACGCCTCACCGAGCTTGAAAAGAAAAACACAGCCAGTGCGGGTTGATTGATCCGGGGCGTGCTCTTTTCGGGCACGCCCACCTCCTGCTGAACGAGATCCGATTATGACGAGCACGACCACCCACGTGGCTTACACCCAGGCCGCCGGTAAACGCAGTTGGCCGCAATACCTGGGCTGGGGTTTGTTTCTGGCCATGCTGGCCTGGGCCTGGCAAGGCGCCGAGATGAATCCGCTGACGCTCTACCGCGACTCCGGAAACATGGCGACTTTCGCCGCCGATTTTTTCCCGCCTGACTTCCACGAGTGGCGTTCGTATCTCAAGGAAATGATCGTTACTGTGCAAATTGCGCTATGGGGCACGGTGCTGGCGATTGTCTGCTCGGTGCCGCTGGGCATCCTCTGTGCTGAAAACATTACCCCCTGGTGGATTCACCAACCGCTGCGCCGGGTCATGGACTCGTTTCGCTCCATCAACGAGATGGTCTTCGCCATGCTGTTCGTGGTGGCGGTCGGCCTCGGTCCGTTCGCTGGCGTTCTGGCGCTGTGGATCAGCACTACCGGCGTTCTGGCCAAGCTGTTCGCCGAAGCCGTGGAAGCGATTGATCCGGGCCCCGTCGAAGGTGTGCGTGCCACGGGTGCCAGCGCCTTGCAGGAAGTGATTTACGGGGTCATCCCGCAGGTCATGCCGCTGTGGATCTCCTACGCGCTGTATCGCTTCGAGTCCAACGTGCGCTCGGCAACCGTAGTGGGCATGGTCGGCGCAGGCGGGATCGGCGTGATCCTCTGGGAAAACATCCGCGCGTTCCAGTTCACCCAGACCTGCGCCGTGTTGCTGGTGATCATCGTCGTGGTCAGCGCCATCGACATCGTGTCCCAGCGTTTGCGCAAGCAGTTTATTTAGATGTCGTGGTCGACCGGATTTTGTGCTGTGGATGTTGCTCTCGTAGGACCGGCTTTAGCCGGGAGGGCGTCGGTCGTTTCAAGTAAGTGTGTCGACCCTGGTGGCGCTCTCCCGGCTAAAGCCAGTCCTACAGGGTTACGCGCTGTTTTACGGAATAGGGTGGTTTTTAGCCATGGATATGTCTAGACAACAAACCGAGCCGCTGTACCTGGAGCTCGCCAACATTCTGCGCGCCGAGCTCGGCAGTTACACCTCGGGGGATTACTTGCCTCCTGAAGTTCAGCTCGCTGCACGTTTTGAAGTCAACCGTCACACCATCCGCCGTGCCATTGATGAGTTGGTGCGTGAGGGCAGTGTTTTGCGGCGGCAGGGTAAAGGCACGCAGGTATTGCAGCGTCCCTTGATCTATCCCATGCGTGCAGACAGTGCCTACACCCAGTCGTTGTCAGCGCAGGGCGTTGGCGTCGACGCCACTCTGCTGCAACGTCAGGAATGCCCGGCCAGTGCCGAAGACGCCGAACACTTGCAGCTGGATCAATACACGCCGCTGATCGAACTGCACACCTTGCGCAAACTCGACGGCCATCCGGTGAGCCTGATTCGCCATCGTTTCTGCGCCACTCGCAAGGAGTTGCTGGCCAGTTACCGACGCGGCTCGCTGCGCCAGTTCCTGGCCGACCGCGACTTGCCGCTGACCCGAACCCTGAGTCTGGTCGGGGCGCGTCTGCCCAGTCGTGAAGAGGCGGATCTGTTGATGATGCCGCGTCATCTGCCAGTGCTCACCGTCCTCACTGTTTCCCGCGACAGCAGCGGCAACCCAGTGGAGTTGTCGCGCTCCACCAGTCGCTCCGACCGCTTCCAGTATCAGTTCATCGTCTGATGGAGATGCCCCATATGAACCCTGCTACAGACCCCGCAATTGCCGCACGTCAGCGCTGGATCGGTGTACTCGCCCGCGCTGTCGGCGACGAACTGAGCCGCCATGAATCGGCATTGCGTGACGCCGAATACCAACTGATTCGCGCCCCGGAAATCGGCATGACGCTGGTGCGTGGCCGCATGGGCGGCACTGGCGCGCCGTTTAATGTCGGTGAAATGAGCGTAACCCGTTGCGTCGTGCGCCTGGCTGACGGACGCACCGGTTACAGCTATCTGGCCGGGCGCGACAGGCCCCGCGCCGAGTTGGCGGCACTGGCCGATGCCCACCTGCAAGGCCCGCAACAGCAGCACTGGCTCACGGAGCTGATCGAGCCGCTGGCCCACGCCCAGCTCAAGCGTCGTGCTGACAAGGACGCCGAGACCGCCGCCAGCAAAGTGGAATTCTTTACCCTTGTCAGAGGAGAAGACTGATGAATGCAGCCCTGTTGCAACCGGCATTTGCCGACCCGGTACTCGACGCCCAGCGCAGTTTTCGCGCGGCCCTCAAAGCGCTGGCAGGTCCCGGTGTCATCCACACCTTGCAGGCGGCCCAGCGCCCCCCCGCACTCACCGGTCTTGATTCAGCCACCCATGCCTTGTGCCTTGCCTTGCTGGATATCGACACCGCTCTGTGGCTGGCTCCGGCGTTCGACACTCCAGCCATTCGCGCCAACTTGGCCTTTCACTGCGGCTGCCCGATTGTCACTGAGCGCCGCCATGCGCGATTCGCCTTGCTCGACGACAGCCAGCTACATGATCTGTCTGGCTTCGACCTGGGTAACGACCGTTATCCGGACCAGTCCTGCACCTTGCTGATCCAGCTGTCGAGCCTTGGCGGCGGTAGCTCCATGAGCTGGCAAGGACCGGGCATTGAAAGCGAAAACAAAGTCGCCTTGCCGTTGAGCGATACGTTCTGGAACCAGCGCGAGCAGCACAACGATTTTCCCCGAGGGCTGGACGTGTTCTTTGTCACCGACAGCGATTTGCTCGGCCTGCCACGCAGCACCCGGGTCACACAACTTGCACAGGAGCGTGCCTGATGTACGTCGCCGTCAAGGGTGGCGAACAGGCCATCGATAATGCCCACCGCCTGCTGGCCAAAAAACGCCGGGGCGATACATCCATTGCCGAACTCAGCGTCGAGCAGATCCGTCAGCAACTGCCTTTGGCCGTGGCTCGCGTGATGACCGAAGGCTCGCTGTACGACGAGCAACTGGCTGCGCTGGCCATCAAGCAAGCGGCGGGGGACATGATCGAAGCGATCTTCCTGCTGCGTGCCTACCGCACGACACTGCCGCGCTTCAGCGCCAGCATGCCGATCAATACCTCGGACATGCAGCTCAATCGTCGCTTGTCCGCCACTTTCAAGGACGTGCCTGGCGGGCAATTGCTTGGCCCGACATTCGACTACACCCATCGCCTGCTGGACTTCACCTTGCTGGCAGATGGCGAATACCCAGGCCCGGAGGTGCAGGACAACGCCGTTCTTGAGCCTTGCCCGCGCGTCTTGGGTTTATTGGCTAAAGAAGGCTTGATGAAGAACGAAGCTGACAGCAGCGAAGCCGTTGCCGACATCACCCGCGAGCCGCTGGAGTACCCGGCCAATCGCGCTCAGCGCCTGCAAGCTCTGGCCCGTGGCGATGAAGGATTTCTGCTGGCCCTGAGTTACTCCACCCAGCGCGGTTATGGCCGCAACCACCCGTTTGCCGGGGAAATCCGTATCGGCGAAGTCGAGGTCTGGATCGAACCTGAAGAGCTGGGCTTCCCGATTGCCATTGGCGCTATCGAAGTGACCGAGTGCGAAATGATCAACCAGTTCGTTGGCTCGGCCACTGAACCGGCGCAATTCACCCGCGGTTACGGGCTGGCGTTCGGCCACGCAGAGCGCAAGGCCATGGCCATGGCGCTGGTGGATCGCTCTCTACGCGCCGAGGAGTTCAACGAAGAAATCCAGTCTCCGGCGCAGCAGGAAGAGTTCGTACTCGCTCATTGCGACAACGTCGAGGCCGCCGGTTTCGTCTCGCACTTGAAATTGCCGCACTACGTCGACTTCCAGTCCGAACTGGGGCTGATCCGTAAACTGCGTGCGCCTGCACATAAGGAGTCCAAGCCATGAATGCTTATCAGCAGGCAAAACCCCAGCCCCAGCGCGACGAGGCCTACAACTTCGCGTATCTGGATGAGCAGACCAAACGCATGATCCGCCGTGCCTTGCTCAAGGCGGTGGCCATTCCCGGTTATCAGGTGCCATTTGGCGGCCGTGAAATGCCGCTGCCGTATGGCTGGGGCACGGGCGGCATGCAACTGACGGCTGCGATTCTGGGCGCCGAAGACGTGCTCAAGGTTATCGACCAAGGCGCGGACGACACCACCAACGCGGTGTCGATCCGGCGCTTCTTTGCCCGTACTGCCGGTGTCGAAACCACCGAGCGCACGCCTGAAGCAACCGTCATCCAGACCCGCCACCGTATCCCGGAAACGCCGTTGAGTGCCGAGCAGATTCTGGTTTATCAGGTGCCGATTCCCGAACCGTTGCGTTTCATTGAACCACTGGAAACCGAAACCCGGACCATGCACGCCCTCAATGATTACGGGGTCATGCACGTCAAACTTTACGAGGACATCGCCACCTTCGGGCACATCGCGACCAGCTACGCGTATCCGGTGATGGTTGATGAGCGCTACGTTATGGACCCGTCGCCGATCCCCAAATTCGACAACCCCAAACTCGACATGAGCCCGGCGTTGATGCTGTTCGGGGCAGGGCGAGAAAAACGTCTGTACGCCGTACCGCCGTTCACCCGAGTCGTGAGCCTGGATTTTGAGGACCACCCGTTCGAGATCCAGAGCTGGGAGCACAACTGTGCCATTTGTGGCAGCGAAGATTCCTATCTCGATGAGCTGATTCTTGACGATGCAGGCACTCAGAGTTTCGTCTGTTCCGACACTGATTACTGCGCTCAGCGGGTCAGCCAGCAACAGGAGGCGAGCCAATGATCAGCGCGCAAGCCAGACATGACGTTACGCCACTGCCCGAGAGCACCCAGCCGCTGCTCAAGGTTCGTGACCTGACCAAGCTGTATGGCCCGGAAAAGGGCTGTCAGGGCGTCAATTTTGAACTGTATCCGGGGGAAGTGCTGGGCATCGTCGGCGAATCCGGTTCCGGTAAGTCCACCTTGCTCTCGCTGCTCAGTGGCCGCTGTCCGCCAGACCGTGGCGGCATCGATTATCGCGGCAAGGATGGCCAGTTGCTCGACCTGTACAGCGCCAGTGAAGCCCAGCGCCGCACCTTGCTGCGCACTGAATGGGGGTTCGTCGAGCAAAGCCCGCGTGACGGTCTGCGCATGGGCGTGTCCGCCGGCGCCAACATCGGCGAGCGGTTGATGGCCCAGGGCGTGCGCAATTATCAGGAATTGCGGGCGGCCGGGATTGACTGGCTGACTCAGGTGGAAATTGATCCGCTGCGCATCGACGACCTGCCGCGCACATTCTCCGGGGGCATGCAGCAACGCCTGCAGATCGCCCGCAATCTAGTGTCCAGCCCGCGACTGGTGTTCATGGATGAGCCTACCGGCGGGCTCGACGTTTCGGTGCAGGCACGCTTGCTGGATTTGCTGCGGGCCCTGGTGCGAGAGCTGGACCTGGCGGTGGTAATCGTCACCCACGACCTGGCCGTCGCCCGGCTGCTGGCTGACCGCTTGATCGTGATGCGTCGCTCACGGGTAGTGGAAACCGGTTTGACCGACCAGATCCTTGATGACCCACAGCATCCTTACTCGCAGTTGCTGGTGTCTTCGGTGCTGCAACCGTGAACCGCCTTTTTGGGAACGTCTCATGAATACGCTGATCGAGGTCCGCGACCTCTCGAAAACCTTCACGTTGCACCAGCAGAACGGCGTCGTGCTCAACGTACTGCGCGGCATGAATTTCAAGGTGCGCGCAGGGGAATGCCTGGTGCTGCATGGCGATTCCGGCGCGGGCAAAAGCACTTTGCTGCGCACCTTGTATGCCAACTACTTGCCCGCTGGCGGCAGCATCCGCGTGCAGCATGACGGTGAATGGCTGGAGCTGGTCGGTGCAGAGCCCCGACAAGTGCTGGCGGTACGACGCCAGACCCTGGGCTACGTCAGTCAGTTTCTGCGGGTGATTCCGAGGGTTTCCAGTCTGGATGTGGTCATGGAGCCTGCACTGTCACGGGGCTGGTCAAAAGCCGACGCCAAGACCCGCGCCGAGCAACTGCTGACCCGCCTGAACATTCCACAACGCCTGTGGCAACTGGCACCGGGGACCTTTTCCGGTGGCGAACAACAGCGCATCAATATTGCCCGCGGCTTCATGGTGCCTTGGCCCGTGCTGCTGCTGGACGAGCCCACCGCATCCCTGGATGACAGCAATCGCCAGGTGGTGCTGGAACTGATGAATGAAGCCAAACATGCCGGTGCCGCGTTGATTGGCATCTTCCATGACCGCACCGCCCGTGAAGCGGTCGCTGATCGCTATCTGGACATGACCCCGGTGGACCTGACCGCCAAGGAGTTGCAGCAATGCTGACCGAACAGATTCTGACCAATGTACAAGTGGTCACGGCCGATCAGGTATTTAACGGCACTGTGGTACTGCGCGATGGCTTGATCGTTGAGATGCAAACCGGTCGTAGCCAGGTACCTCAGGCGCAGGACCTGCAAGGCGATTTCCTGCTGCCAGGCCTTGTCGAACTGCACACCGACAACCTTGAAAAACACCTGTCGCCACGCCCCGGCGTAGACTGGCCGTCGGCCTCGGCGGTGCTCAGCCATGATGCGCAGATCATTGCATCGGGCATCACCACGGTGTTCGATGCGCTGTCTATCGGCGACGTCAATCCCAAGGGCAAGCGCATGCAGCAATTGCCCGCCATGCTTGAAGCGATCGCCCACGCCAACGCGGCAGGTCTGACCCGTGCCGAGCACCGGCTTCACTTGCGTTGTGAAGTCTGCCATCCGGATACCTTGAGCGTGTTCCGCGATCTGGTGGAGCAGCCATTGGTGCAACTGGTTTCAGTGATGGACCACTCGCCGGGTCAGCGGCAGTTCGCGCTTGAGTCCAAGTACCGCGAGTACTACATGGGCAAATACCACCTGACGACTGCGCAGATGGACGAGTTCATCGTTGAGCAGGTGGGTAACTCCCGTGAGTACAGCGATCGTTTTCGTCGCGCTATCGTCGAGGATTGCCTGGCGCGAGGGCTGTCGGTGGCCAGCCATGACGACGCGACACTGGCTCATGTCGAGGAGTCCGCAGGCTATGGCATGAGCATCGCTGAATTCCCCACCACCATGGAAGCTGCGCAGGGTTGTCGGCGTCTGGGCATGAGCGTATTGATGGGTGCACCCAACGTGGTACGCGGTGGCTCTCACTCAGGCAACGTGGCAGCCGTCGATCTGGCAAAAGAAGGGCTACTGGATATTCTCTCCAGCGACTATTATCCGGCCAGCCTGTTGCAGGCCGCGTTCACGCTGGCCGGCCAGGGCGATTACTGCACGCTGCCCCAGGCAGTCGCAATGGTCAGTCGGGCTCCGGCCATTTCAGCCGGGCTGGATGATCGCGGGGAAATTCGTGTCGGGCTGCGAGCCGATCTGGTTCAGGTCCGTGGTGATAAGAGCCGGGCTGATAATGTCCGGGATCAAGGTACACTGCCGGTTATTCAGCAGGTCTGGCGACAAGGCAAGAGGGTGTACTGATGGCAGGCAGGTTGATCTATCTCATCGGGCCGTCCGGTTCGGGCAAGGACAGCCTGCTGGATAGCGCCCGTGATGAGCTGGCCCGGCGCGGTTGCCGGGTGGTGCAGCGGGTCATCACGCGTTCGGCGGAAGCCGTGGGTGAGGCCGCGCAGGCCGTGACCGTCGAGCAGTTTCTGGCGATGCAGGCGCAGGGTGACTTCGCCTTGAGCTGGCAGGCCAACGGCTTGCATTACGGCATTCCGAAACAGATCGATGAGTGGCTGGCTGCTGGGCTGGACGTTCTGGTCAACGGCTCCCGGGCGCATCTGTCTCAGGCCCGCCAGCGCTACCCTGATTTGCTGGCGATCTTGTTGACGGTCAATGACGACACCTTGCGCCAGCGATTGCTGGCCCGAGGCAGGGAATCAGTGGCTGACATCGAAGCGAGGCTGCAACGCAATTCCCGATTCACCGTGGAGTTGCTGGACAGCGATTCGGCGGTACGCCTGCTGGATAACTCGGGAGCGCTGGAGCAGACCACCGAGCGCCTTTTGCAATACATCGCCCGCGAGCACGCATGCGCCTGACCTTGCTGGGCACCGCGGATGCTCGTCAGGTGCCGGTGTATGGCTGCCAGTGCCCGGCGTGTCTGGCAGCCATGGTCAATCATCAATTACGGCGGCTACCGTGCAGCGCCTTGATCGAGTGTGGCGATCAACGCTGGTTGATCGACAGCGGGCTGACCGATCTTGCCGAACGTTTTCCACCGCGTACGCTGAGCGGCATCCTGCAGACCCATTACCATGCCGATCACGCCCAGGGCCTGCTGCATTTGCGTTGGGGGCAGGGACTGATCATTCCGGTACACGGGCCAAAGGATCCGGAAGGCCTGTCCGACCTGTACAAACACCCGGGTATTCTTGATTTCAGCCAGCCATTCGATGCTTTCGAGACCCGTGAGCTTGGCAGCCTGACCGTTACCGCCTTGCCGCTGCTGCATTCAAAGCCAACTTTGGGTTATCTCTTGAAGGGTGAGGGCAGGAGCATTGCTTACCTCACCGATACGGTGGGTTTACCCGATGCGACGGCTGAATACTTGCAGCGCGAGCCGCTGGATGTACTGGTTCTTGACTGTTCGATGCCGCCGCAACCGCAAACTCCGCGTAACCATAACGATCTGAACCTTGCGCTTGAAATCATCGAGCACCTGCAACCGGGCAAGGCTGTGCTGACCCACATAGGGCACACGCTGGATGCATGGTGGATGGAGCATGGGCATGAGTTGCCGGAACAGGTGGTCATCGCCAGAGACGGGATGCAGGTTTGATATGCAGTCGAACTTCGTCATACACGACCGTTCCAACCTGACAGAGTGATCACGCGGTCATCACCATGATGACACCTTGCAGTGTCCGGAGATTTACCTATGAGCGGTCAGCCTTACGCTACAACGGCCCCAAGTCGCGCCGAAGTCGATGCGTATCAGGGGGCGACCCTGATCCAGTTCGGAACCGATTGGTGCGGCTTCTGCAAAGCTGCCGAGCCTTTGGTAGACAGCGTGCTGGCAGACTACCCCGGTGTACGCCATCTGAAAATCGAAGACGGCAGCGGACGACCATTAGGCCGTTCATTCAGGGTCAAACTGTGGCCAACGCTGATCTTCATGCGCGACGGTGTTGAACTCAGCCGTCTGGTACGGCCGAGTAATGTCAGTGCGATTGAAGAGGCGTTCGAAGGGATGGTTAAGCAGGGGTAGGGTGGTCAATGCGCTGCTTTTCATGGGGAACGGTGTGACGTGGGACCGGCTTTAGCCGGGAAGAGACCGGGGCAGGCACTCCATATTCCTTGTCAGAAATACCGCCTTCCCGGCTAAAGCCGGTCCCACGTCAACTTGCCGATAACCATAGAGTCTCCATTTTTTCGCGCTTGGGCAAGATCCCACAGGCTCAACAGGCTTAACTACCCACCCGTCATATTCATGAACCGCACCACCTGCACTTCATCGTTGACGCTGAAGTTATGGCTCCACGGCTTCAACTGCATGGCGTCGATAATCGCTTTCTCGAGCTTTTCCGGTTGACCCGGGTTGGCTCGCAGCACGGCTTTGAGGTCTGCGGAGTGTTCGTTGCCCAGACACAGCAGCAGCCTGCCTTCAACGGTCAAGCGCACCCGATTGCAGGTGGCGCAGAAGTTATGGCTGTGGGGGGAAATGAAGCCGACGCGAATATCCGGTGCTTCCGCCAGTCTCCAATAACGTGACGGCCCTTGAGTGGATTCAGCGGAGTTGATCAACGTGTATCGCTCGGCGATACGTTCGCGTACCTGATCACTCGAATAGAAGGACTCGGCACGGCTGTGATCGCTGATGATGCCCAGCGGCATCTCTTCGATAAAGGAAATGTCCAGTTTGCGGTCAATGGCGAAGGCCACCAGATCATTGATCTCATGATCGTTGCGACCCTGCATGACCACGCAGTTGAGCTTGGTATGGACGAATCCGGCTGCGTTGGCTGCATCGATCCCGGCAATGACCTTGCTCAGGTCACCGGTGCGGGTCATTTCCTTGAAGCGCACCGGGTCGAGGCTGTCCAGGCTGATGTTCAGCCGGGACACACCGGCGTCGAACAACGGCTGGGCGAGCCTGTCCAGTTGGGAGCCATTGGTGGTCATGCACAGTTCACGCAGGCCGGGCAGGGCGGCAATCTGCTGACAAAGCCCGACAATTCCGGACCGGACCAGCGGCTCGCCACCGGTCAGACGAATTTTGCGCGTGCCCAGAGCAACAAACTGTTCAGCGACTTGATAAATCTCTTCCAGCGACAGGATCTGCTGGCGCGGTAGAAAAGTCATTTCCTCGGCCATGCAATACACGCAACGGAAGTCGCAACGGTCTGTCACTGACATCCGCAGGTAATCGACCTTGCGTGCAAAGCTGTCCATCAGGATACGGTCTGACATTTCCACCTTCTCAATGCATTCTTCTACAGCCATATAACAGCACTGTTCATGGCAAGTTTCATATTTTTTGCGAACTGGCCGCCGATGATGTTACCGGGTTATCGGCCGATGTCAGCGTTTCGCTATAGGACACGTAGTAAGCCAGACCCACGAACACTGCGCCACCCACTGCGTTACCTAAAAATACCGCGACAAAGTTGTCGACGAATTGGCTCCAGCTCAATGCGTCGGCAAATATTGCCGCAGGAATCAGAAACATGTTGGCCACGACGTGCTGGAAACCGATGGCCACAAAGGCCATCACTGGAAACCAGATGCCGAGGATCTTGCCTGCAACGTCCTTGCTGGCGTAGGACAACCACACGGCCAGACAAACCAGCCAGTTGCAGCCGATACCGGAAATGAACGCCTGGGTGAAATCTGCGTTGACTTTACCGGTCGCGATGGCGACGGTTTTCGCCAGGAACGGACCTTCGGTCAAACCCAGCAGGTGACCAAAGAAAAACGCGACAAACAGGGCTCCCAGCAAGTTGGCTATTGTTACCAGCAACCAATTGCGCGCCACCGCCGACAGCGTGATGCGCCCGGCGAACATTGCCATTGGCAGGCTCATCATGTTGCCGGTCAGCAATTCGCCGCCTGCAAGAATCACCAGAATCAGGCCGATGGGAAACACCGCCGCTCCGAGCAAATTACCGAATGAAGCCCATTGCGCCGGAATCATGGTGCTGACGTGGATATCCAGCAGAAAGCCAAGGGATATGAATGCTCCGGCCAGAAATCCCAGGATCAGCACTGAAAGCATGGGCAGGTGAGCTTTCTTCACGCCTGCTTCGACGGTCAGTTCGGCAATCTGTTGCGGAGTATTCACGGACATAATCATGGCTCAAGCAAGGCAACTTCGAAGTACGCGCCTCAGGCACGCGACTGCTGGCAGCTGCCGGTCTATATTCGGGGTTCTTCTAGCATCCGGTCTGGTTGCGCAACGTGCGTCAGGGCGCGTTGGCGGGTTCCTGTGATTCAGAGATGTGGTTTGCGGTATGTTCAGAGGCGAGCGGCGCACAGTGCACAGCATTCGCTTTCGGACAATCGGGGCAGGTTGGACTCGGCCACCGAATTAGTAAGCAAGCTACTGAGTCGAATTGCCGCAGTCCAATCGCTTGTTCCGATGAGGTGATCGATAGACTCAATCACCGGTCTGCAGGCCACGTGCAGCAAGGGGTTAGCCGCACGGCTCAATGGGTGGGATCAAGTTTCAACATGAGCTCGACCTGTGCGCCATGACCGATATCGAGCTGTTTGTTGCTGCGCTGTACAGTTGCACCGCAGCGTTTGGACAGCGCATCGACCAGGCTCAAGGCCAGAGGAGTGCCTGAAGCGGAGAAGGCACTCAAGACTTCGTCGCTGAACCCTGGCCCTTGATCGCAGATGCAGATTCGCGCCGTTTCCGGGTCCATTGGCGCTATTTGCAAGTCGATACCACTGCCATTGCTGTGCTTGATCGCGTTGTCCAATAACTCGTTGAGAATCAAGCCCATGTTGGACGCTATTTGCAGGGAAACGTACACCGGCTGGGTTTGAAGGCTGAGTGCGATAGGCCTGCTGTACTGGGTGTCGATAACGCCTCGCGCCAGGTCAGGCAGCAATTGCGCGAGATCGACCTGATTTCGGCTGTTGCGGTGCAATTGCTCCTGGACAGCGCCGATGCCTACCACACGGGAGATCGCAGACTGCATCAGGTTTTTGGCTTCTTCACCCTGGGCGCGGAGGCTGGAAAGTTGCAGCAGGCTGATGATCAACTGAAGGTTGTTCTTGACCCGATGATTGAGCTCGGCAAGCAGCGCCTGTTGATTCTCAGCCATCTCCCTTTGTTCTGTGATGTCGACACAACTGCCAAAATACCCCGCGAATTGCCCGTCGCGGTAGAACGGCGCGCCACTGTCCAACATCCAGCGGTATTCACCGTCGTGACGCCTGACCCGATAGGGCGTTCTGAACGGGATACGCTCGTCGAATGCCTTGTCGTAAGCATCCATACAGGCATCGAGGTCTTCAGGGTGAACGTCGTCCTTCCAGCCATAGCCGCAGAGTTGCTGCTGACTCTTGCCGGTGAAGTCTGTCCAGGGCTTGTTGAACCAGTCGCAATGTTTGTCGCTTCTTGCACGCCAGATCATCACCGGCGCGTGGTCGGCCAACTCGCGAAATTCAAGTTCACCAAGTGTTGCCGGGTGACTGGTCTCCTCAGGCTCGAATTTCATTGACGCTGACCGTTGGCAATCGTGATCGGGCAGGCTGGAATATCTCCAGAGCATTATGAGCGGGGAGTGTGGCGAGGGGTTGGCCATCCAGTAACGCCCGGGCGACGTCCGCGCACAGGGTCAGGTCTTGCGGCGCATAAGGCTTGCGCAACAAGCCCAGTGCGGCATCGGCGTTGGCCCGGGCGGTAAGGATTTGCCCGCTGATAAACATCGAACTGACGCCATGCTCGTTCATAAGACTGCGGGCCAGCGCGATACCTTCGTCATTACCACCGAGATTGATATCGACGAAAGCGATGTCGGCCTGTTGTTCACGGGCGAGCTTCAGCGCGTGAGACACGTCATATGCAGGGCCGATCACTTCATGTTCTGCACCAAGCGTGGCGGCTGCAATCATCGCCAGGATCGGATCATCTTCTATCAGAAGGATGCGCATTCTTTATTCCTGCCTTTCAAACGGGAGACGCAAACGTGGACCCCAGTGGTGGTCGGTTACGTCGCGAGGCAAAAAGCGTCTACTCATGCAAATGCACGTCGTTGCAGATTGGGCTGCCCCTTGACTGAATGGTTCATAAATGGTTTGAAAAACATTCAAACGAGTGTAGGACTGCATTATTCCTCGCGAATGCTGCGTTCATATCGCTCCAGTAGCGGCTGAATGCTGACACCGTGGAGCAAAATACTAAGTGCCACTACTGACAGCGTCAGGCTGATACTCACACTGGCGACATCGTCCGGTAGCCCGTGGCCCAAGGCAAAGCACAGGTAGAACAGGCTGCCGATGCCGCGAATACCGAACCAGCCAACCAGGGCTTTCTGCCGTTTGTTGAGCAAGCGCTTGCTGACGAGAAGCCACACTGCAATGGGCCTGATGAAGCAAAACAGCACCAGCCCGAGCCCGACAGCGCGCCAGTCCCAATAAGTAGCCAGCGATGCGCCGAGCAGCGTGATCAGCAGCACCTCCATTGAGCGCTCTACCAGGCTTGAGAACGCCAGCATGTCGCCCATCATGACCCCGGCAGCCAGTTGCGATTCACTGAGGTCTTCTTTTTCGGCAACCGTGGTGCGCTCGATGCTGCCGCTCATGTGACCAATCACTGGTTGTGCCAGATGTTCGGCAGGCACCTCTGACTGGGTTGTCTGCGCCTCTGCCTGACGCAAGCCAAGCCCCGCCGCGAACACCGATAAGAAGCCGAACGCGCCCAGACCGTCGGCCACCACGTAAGCAATGGCGATGAGTGCCAGGGCCAGGAAGTCATTAGGTGACGTATCACTGTCAGCGTTTTTGATCCGCAGATAAATCATCAAATGCCCGACCCCACGACCCAGGCCGTAGCCGATCAGTAGTCCGACGGGCACACCCCACAGCAGGTTTTTTATGGCCCAGTGCTGTATCCAGTTCATGTCACCACTGGCGTGAGTCAGAAACATCAGGGCGAAGATCACGAATGGAAAGGCAGTGCCGTCGTTCAGGCCCGCTTCACCTGACAAACCGAAGCGCAGCCGGTCGGAGTCCTGAGCGTTGTTGACCTGCACCAGCGAAGCGAGAACCGGATCGGTGGGCGAGAGCATGGCGCCCAGCAAGATCGAAACGCCCCAGGACAGGCCGAACAGGTAGTGAGCCGCCAGCGCAGTACCTGCAATGGTCGCCAGCATCACCGGCCCGGACAGCCAGTAAGCGGAATGCCAGGCCTTGCTGTTCAACGGCAGACGCAGCTTGATCCCGGTACTGAACAACGAGAACAGCACAGCCGCTTCGGTCAGACGCTCCAGCCAGCTCGACGCGTCGCGGAAGTCCAGATCCAGCATGTCCAGCCCCGCCGGGCCAATGGCAAAGCCGAATGCCAGGCACACAGCCGACGTCGTGACGGGCAGCCATCGCAAATAAGAGGAAGTCAGCGCGAGCATCATCAGCAACGCGCCAAGTACGGTCATGCAAAGAATGAAACTCATCCGGCCTGTTTTCTCACAACGGGGCCCCGTAAATACGGGGCGATAGGGTTGTGACTGCTCAGGTTCTGGATAGTTGAAACATTTGGTATTAAAGGTATTTCACGGGCAAGCACGGTCCTGTAGGAGCTCACCGAGGTTACGAGGCCAGCGATCACAGAGTGTCAGACAGACCGCTATCGCTGGCCTCGTAACCTCGGTGAGCTCCTTGTATCTCGACTCTAGCGCCTCACCGCGCCATAGTTCTCGACTGATCATCGAGGGAGAGCAGGAAGCTGTTGAGCTCCTAAGGCCAAGAGCCTCTATTGTAGATAGTGCTCCTGCCC